>JAZDPI010000191.1:0-4638 GCA_043797775.1 Candidatus Eiseniibacteriota bacterium | reverse complement strand
CTTGCGGGCGGGCCCAAGACGTTCGGTTTCCTTGTGGGCGCCGCAGGAGTCGGAGCTCTCGTGGGGGCTCTCTATCTCGCATCCAAGAGAACCGTGGTGGGTCTGGGGAAGACAATACCGGCCGCTACCGCCCTGTTTGGGGCGGGCCTGGTCTGCTTCTCCCTGTCGCGGACGATCTGGCTTTCGCAGGTTCTCATGTTGATAACCGGCTTCGGCATGATCGTTCAGATGGCCTCGAGCAACACGCTCCTGCAGACGGTCGTAGAAGACGACAAACGCGGGCGCGTGATGAGTTTCTATACGATGTCCTTCATGGGCATGGTTCCGCTCGGAAGCCTCCTGTCCGGGGCGCTGGCGGGCCACATAGGCGCGCCGAGGACGCTTCTCATCGGCGGGCTTGTCTGCATTCTGGGCGCACTTGTCTTCGCCAGAAGGCTGCCCGCCCTGGACAAATTGATGCACCCAATTTACGTAAGGAAGGGTATTATCCGAGAGGTGCCCGTGGAAGGGAACTAGCCGTCACTCGACGGTGGCAGGGTTGAGGTGCTGGGCGACGGAGGGGGTGACGGCAGCGGGCAACAGAAGGCGAGGAGATTGCGGGCTCACCTCAGAAACCGCTGAAGCCCGTTTGACGGGGCGACGGCGGGCACGACAGTACCGGGCCTGGGCGGACAGCCGGCTCGTGCCCCGGCAGCAACGTGCGGCGAAACGGTTGGGAGGTGACTTTCGGGAATGAGAATACGGAAAGCGAAACTTGACGACCTGGATCAGATTGCCGGGCTGTGTGCCGACCTGCAGACGTATCACGACAAATTCGACCCGACCTTCCTGATGGTGAAGGACGCCGAGAAGATGCTAAAGAAGTTCCTCAAGCCGCGCATTCGCTCCAGGAAGGATTTCATAGTCGTTGCGGAGGAAGGCGATAGGTTGGTGGGATACGTCCACATGGTCATTGTGCTTCGTCCTCCGATATTCAAGAACAGGCCCTACGGTTTCGTGATGGACGCAGTCGTCTCCAAAGGCTATCGCGGCCGAGGGATCGGCACCAAGCTCATGGCGAAGAGCTACGCCTGGCTCAGGAAGAAGGGCATACGCAGAGTCGAACTGTTCGTTCACGGACTGAACAAACCGGGGCGGCGATTCTGGGAACGGGAGGGGTTTGAGACGACCATCCTGAGGCAGGCGCGAAGAGTCTGAGGCGCCTCCTGAGCCGGGACGGCGCCGTAGGTGGAGCCGGTCTGCCGGGCCGGCACACTGAGCCGAGCCGCCATGCCGAATCACGTCGCCATACGTAGCCGAAACGGCATCGGCACGGAGGGCAAATGACCGTGAAAAAAGGACGTCGCAGCGTTGGCACCCCGGGGGACCGGCCGCTTTCAGGGAGAGCGGCACTTATTACAGGTGGTGGAAGGAACATAGGTCGGGCCATTTCGCTCGGACTCGCCAGGGCCGGGGCGAACGTGATGGTGAACTATCTCTCAAGAAGAACGCCGGCGGCGGAGACCGCCGGACAGATAGAGGCGCTCGGAGTGAAGTCCGAGATTGTGCAAGCCGACGTCTCCACGCCTCGGGGCGCTGCGAGAGCCGCGGAGGCCACTGTTCGCAAGTTCGGAAGGCTCGACATCCTCGTCAACAACGTCGGCGATTTTCTGTACAAGCCTCTTCTCGACGTGAAGCCCGACGAGTGGAGGCACATAATTCAGAACAACCTCGACACGGTGTTTCTCTGCTCACTTTGCTCGCTCCCGCACATGAAGAAGCGCAAGTGGGGGAGAATCATCAACATCGGAGTCGCGGGATGCGACACCGTGCGGGCCTTTTCGAACAACACGGCGTACAACGTCGCCAAGACCGGAGTCTTGATCCTCAGCAAGTCCCTGGCGAAGGAAGTGGCCGGATTTGGCATAACGGTGAACGTTGTCGCACCCGGGCTCGTTGAGATTGAGCCGGGGGCGCGCGGGGCTGCGAGGAGAACGAGTGCGAGAACGGGCAAAGGCGCGACCGCACGCAGAGGTCTCGATGCGTTCGGCGGCGGCTCCGGCGCCGTCAGCAGGAGACAGTTCAGGAGATTCGAAAAGCAGGTTCCTGCGGGGCGTGCGGCGACGCTCGTGGAAATTGCAGAGGCAGTTCTTTTTCTTGCGTCCGAGGAATCCCGCTACGTCACGGGATCTTGCATCACCGTATCGGGCGGCTGGCTCGTCTAGAATCGGAGATCCCGGGAAGGACGTGTTGGAGTTCGGCATGAGGGGCGGTTTCACCGCGCAGCCCGCGCGACACGACAGCAAAGGATAAACGAAGTACAATGACCCACGCGACGCTCATCGGGACTCGTGAAGACATACTCAGCGGTCTTAACCCCCAGCAGCGTGAAGCCGTCGTCCACGAGCAGGGTCCTCTTCTCATCGTGGCAGGTGCGGGCACGGGGAAGACCTCCGTTATTGTGAGAAGAATCGCCCACCTCATTTCGTCCAAGAAGGCGCGGCCCGACGAGATAATCGCGCTCACGTTCACGGACAAGGCCGCCGCGGAGATGGAGGAGCGGGTGGACGTGCTTGTGCCCTACGGCTACACGGACGTCTGGATAAGCACGTTCCACGCCTTCGGCGACAGGGTGCTGAGAGAGCACGCTTTGGAGCTGGGCCTTACTCCCGACTTTAGAGTCCTCACGCAGCCTGAGCAGATCATTTTCTTCAGGGAGCATCTGTTTGAGTTCCCGCTGGACTACTACAGACCGCTCAGCGATCCCACGAAATTCATCGCCGCGATGATGAGCGCCTTCAGCCGGGCAAAGGATGAGGACGTGAGTCCCGCCGAGTATCTCGACTACGCGCTCAAGCTGGAGGAAGAAAGCCGCCGGCACCCCGAGGACGAGGAGCTCTGCGACCGTGCGCGGAAGGAGCTCGAGGTCGCCCAGTGCTACGACCTCTACCAGGCAATCATGGCAAGAGAAGGTAAGGTTGACTTCGGCGACCAGGTCAATCTCACGCTCAGACTTTTCCGCACGCATCCGACGGTTCTGAGACGATACCAGGACAGATTCAAATTCATACTCGTGGACGAGTTTCAGGACACCAATTATGCGCAGTTCGAGCTGGTGAAGCTTCTCGCCTCACGGACGCGGAACGTCTCCGTCGTCGGCGACGACGACCAGAGCATCTACAAGTTCAGGGGAGCTGCCATCAGCAACATCCTGGGCTTCATGGACGCCTTTCCTGATGCCAAACAGGTCGTGCTGACCGCGAACTACAGAACGCCTCAACCGATACTCGATTGCGCCTACCGGCTCATAACCTTCAACAATCCGGACAGGCTTGAGGTCAAAAACTCGATAGACAAGAGGCTCCTCTCCGTGAAGGAGAGCGAGAACCTGCCGGCGCATCTTCACTTCGAGACCGTGTCCGGCGAGGCGGACGGAGTGGCCAGGCTCATCGCAGAGAAGCTGGAGACCGGCGGCTACGCCCACAGAGACTTCGCAATACTGGTTCGCTCCAACAACGACGCCGACCCGTTTCTGAGAGCCCTGAACATGCGCGGGATACCGCACAGGTTCTCGGGCAGTAGAGGCCTTTACGGCAAAGAAGAAGTGAAGTTCCTCATCGCGTTTCTGCGTTCTATTTCTGATTTCGACGACAGCGTGAGCCTTTTCTTCCTCGCCGGGTCAGACGTGTACGGCATTGACCAGACAGAGCTGGTGAAGCTCAACAATTTCGCCAGACGGAGAAACAGGAGGCTCCACGAGGTCTTCCGCGCGTTAGTAGATGCGGCACCGCACGGTCCCGAACACGAACCGTCCGGCCTCGATTCGCCGAAGGAGCCCCCGCGGAGGGAGGACCTGCCTGAGGTTTCCGACGACTCCCGGGAGCGGCTCGTGAAGCTCATGACGGACATCCGCGAATTCGTGAAGCTCTCGCGGCAGAAATCTTCCGGCGAGGTTCTCTACAGGTTCATAAGGAACACCGGCTATCTCGAAGCACTGAGCAAGCAGGGGACCCCCGAAGCCGACGACAAGATCCGCAACATCGCCAAATTCTTCGATCACATAAGAGCCTTCGGCGCAGTCGCTGTGCACGACGACGTCACAAGCTTCGTAAAGCACCTCGACATGCTTGCCGAGGCCGGGGACGACCCAGCCGTCGCCGAGGCCGACCTCGACGTGGACGCGGTCAACGTGCTCACTATTCACAAGGCGAAGGGGCTGGAGTTCAGGGTCGTTGTCATGGTGAGTCTCGTCTCCCACAGGTTCCCGGTGCCTCACAGGAAGGAACCGATCGAACTGCCGGAACCGCTCGTCAAAGACATCCTGCCGAGCGGCGACTTTCATCTTCAGGAGGAGCGAAGACTCTTCTACGTAGGGATGACGAGGGCGAAGGAGGAGCTCTATTTCACGAGTGCCCGCGACTACGGGGGCGCGAGACCCAAGAAGCTGGGCCAGTTCCTCATGGAGGCGCTGGATCTCCCGAAGGCGTCGCCTTCCCCCTTCAAGTCTTCCGCACTGGAGACGATAGAACGCAGTGCCGGGGCGTCGCCCGAGAAAGTGGCCCCGCACCTGAGGCCTCTTTCCCCCGAGGAGACGCTCACCCTGAGCTATCTCCAGGTGGACGACTACGAGACCTGCCCCCTCAAGTACAAGTACGTGCA
>JAZDPI010000183.1:0-14130 GCA_043797775.1 Candidatus Eiseniibacteriota bacterium | reverse complement strand
GAGGCAGCCGCTCAATGCGACGAGTCCCTTTGAGCCCGCGGACAGCTCCTCGGCGCTGACCCGGCCGCGCAGATTGTCCTCCCTCGTCAGCGCCTTGCTCACAAGCTTCAGGAGGTTCTTGTAGCCCGTGACGTTCTCTGCCAGCACTGTGAGGTGGATCGGTCTGGAATCTGGACCCGCCTCGCCGGGTGCGGCCCGCTTCTCACCGCGTTTCTCTGGCTCGCCACGGCGGTCTTCGCGCCCGTCACCACGTTTCTCAGTCGCGCCACCGCGCTCCTCGAGCCTCTCACCGGGCACTGCGTGCTCCCGGAGTCCTTCGAACTCGAGCTCGCAGCCGATGACGGGCTTGATACCCTTGGCCTCCGCTTCCTTGACAAAGGGCACAACGCCGAAGAAGGACATGTGGTCGGTGATCGCGACGGCACCCATGCCCTTCTCGGCCACGGCATCCATCAGCGGCCCCACGCGGCACATGCCGTCGAGCAGGCTGTATTCTGTGTGAAGGTGAAGATGAACGAAGTCTGCCCTGTTCTTCAAGCGTGGTCTCCGGTCGTTTGCGGTACGGCCCGAGCGGTTCTCTTGAAGGAGTCTGCCGCCGGCTGCTATAATACCACAGGCAAGGAGGTACGAGCGATTGTCACAAGACTACCCATCTTACCTTAATCTGCTCGAAAACGGAACACTCAAAGCCAGAGCCCGTGAGGCAATGGGTCTGTTGAGCAAATGCGTGCTCTGTCCCAGAAAATGCGGGGCAAACAGGACCGCTGGAGAGCTCGGAGAATGCCGCGGAGGGCTCGCCGCAATGGTCTCGAGCCACAACGAACACCACGGCGAGGAGCCCCTGATATCAGGCCGGTCCGGCTCGGGGACCATCTTTCTCACCAACTGTAACCTCAGGTGCAAGTACTGTCAGAACTACCCCATCAGCCAGCTCGGTCACGGAAACGAAGTGTCCGACGACGAGCTTGCGAGGATGATGCTGTCGCTCCAGCGCGGAGGATGTCACAACGTGAACTTCGTCACGCCCACCCATTACATGCCGCAGATCCTCTCCGCACTGGCGCTGGCCGCCGGGCAGGGCCTGCGAATCCCGATAGTCTACAACACCGGAGGCTACGAGCTCGTCGAGGTTCTCCGACTGCTCGACGGAATCGTGGACGTCTACATGCCTGACATGAGGTACTCCAGTGACGAGATGGGCCTCAGGTATTCGGGCGTTTCAGACTACGCAAAGCACAACAGACTTGCGATAAAGGAGATGCACAGGCAGGTCGGCGACCTGGTGGTGGACGGGGACGGAGTCGCAGTGAAGGGTCTCGTGATAAGACTCCTCGTGCTGCCCGAGTCGATCAGCGGGACGGAGGAAACGCTGGAGTTCATCGCAAAGGAGATCTCCGCCGAAACGTTCGTCAGCCTCATGGCGCAGTATTTCCCGGCTCACCAGGCGCCCGACCATCCGCCGCTCGACAGGAGAATCACCAGGGAAGAATACGCCAGGACGATAAGAAGAATGAATCAATTGGGACTGACCAAGGGCTGGGCGCAAAGGGTGGCGTAGCTGTGACGCGGGCCCGCCCGGCTACTCTGCGTCACGCCCCCCCCCGCTTCTTCCGCCACTCCTCGAGCCTCTGCCTTATGACGCTCTCAAAACCCGCATCCCCGGGGAAGTAGTAGCGCTTGCCCTTGAGTGATTCGGGGAAGTACTCCTGGTTCACCACGGTTTCCGGGAAGTCGTGCGGGTACTTGTAGCCCATTCCGTAGCCCAGCTCCTCCATGAGCCCTGTCGGAGCGTTTCTGATGTGGAGAGGCACCGGCGGATTCTCCCCTTGGGAAACGTCGTACTGGACTTTCTGATAGGCCTTGTAGACGGAGTTGCTCTTTGGTGCGGTGGCGAGATACGTGACCGCCTGGGCCAGAGCCGTGTTCCCCTCGGGCATTCCGATGAAGTGCACCGCGTCCTTTGCCGCCACGGCCACAAGCAGTGCCTGCGGGTCCGCGTTCCCGATGTCTTCTGAGGCGAATCTCACAAGTCTGCGCGCCACGTAAAGCGGGTCCTCTCCGGCCTCCAGCATCCTTGCAAGCCAGTAGAGAGCGGCATCCGGGTCTCCGCCCCGCATGCTCTTGTGCAGGGCCGAGATAATGTTGTAGTGCTCCTCCCCTTCCTTGTCGTAGAGAAGGGAGCGCTTTTGCATGGCCTCTTGCGCGGCCTCGAGAGTGATTGCCCTTCTGCCGTCCGCTCCAGGGGCGGCAGTAATCACGGCGAGCTCGAGGGCGTTCAGCGCAACGCGCGCGTCCCCGCCCGCGGTGTTCGCAAGGAAATCGAGCGCCTCCTCCTGCAACGACGGGCTGAGACGGCCCAGGCCCCGCTCTCCGTCGGCGACCGCCCTCTCGAGCACCACTCTGAGCTGAGCCGTGCTGAGCGGGTTCAGAACGAACACCTTGGAGCGCGAAAGCAGTGCCGATATGACCTCGAAGGAAGGGTTCTCGGTCGTGGCGCCTATCAGAACGATCGTGCCGTTTTCCACGTGGGGCAGAAAGGCGTCCTGCTGCGCCTTGTTGAACCTGTGAATCTCGTCCACGAAAAGGATGGTCCTGCGGCCGGCGGCCTTTCGTTCGGAGGCGGCCCGCGCTATTACCTCGCGGATTTCCTTGATTCCAGACGTTACCGCGCTGAACCCCAGAAACTGGGAGTCGGTCAGCGTCGCGATGATGCGGGCCAGCGTCGTCTTGCCTGTGCCGGGCGGGCCCCAGAAAATCACGGATTGTATCTCGTCCTTCTCGATCGCCCTGCGGAGCACCTTGCCGGGGCCGACGATGTGCTCCTGGCCCACGAACTCGTCAAGGGTGCGCGGCCGCATTCTCTCGGCCAGAGGGATAACGGGCTTCCTGCGAGTCTCGCGGTCGGGTGAGAACAAATCCATGTCAAAGCTCATCTGTCTGCCGATACGGAAACGTGGATCTTGCGTCGACGCGGACCGTCGAATTCGCAGAAGAAGATGCTCTGCCAGGTGCCCAGGACAAGGCTTCCGCCCCGTACCGGCACGACGCTCGACACACCGACCAGGCTGGACTTGATGTGAGCCGCCGAATTGCCCTCGGTGTGGGCGTAGCCGGCTTCGAACGGGACGAGGCGATTGAGCATATCCAGTATGTCTTTCTTGACCGAGGGGTCGGCGCCTTCGTTGACCGTGACCGCGGCTGTCGTGTGAGGCACGTAGAGCGTGCACAGTCCGTCCTTCACTCCGGATCTTCGCACGTATTCCGCCACTTCGCCCGTGACGTCAATCATCTCCGTGCGCGTGCGCGTGCTTACCTCTATGGTCTCCATGTCTTCCTCCCGGCGGGCGAGCCTGCATCCACGGGGCCGCGCTCAGATTCCGAGGAGACGAAGCGTCAGTCAGGATAACCGTCGGGGAAGGCCTGCATCCACTTCCAGGAGCTCTCCACCATGTCGCGAAGCGAGTATCTGGGCTTCCACCGAAGCATCTCTCCAGCCTTGTCCGAACTTGCCACGAGTCTTGCAGGATCTCCCTTTCTCCGGGAAACGTTCTTGGTCGGAACGGCGACTCCAGTGACTTCGCCGGCCATCTCCACCACCTGCCGCACGGAATAGCCGCTCCCGCTTCCCAGATTGAAAACACCCGCCTTCCCTCTCAGGAGAGCGTCCATGCTCAGGATGTGTGCCTCCGCCAGGTCGACCACGTGCACGTAATCCCGGACGCACGTCCCGTCCTCCGTGGGATAGTCCACTCCGAAGATCTCGGCAGTCTCGAGCTGCCCCATCGCAGTCTTGAGAACGATCGGAATCAGATGGGTCTCGGGCACGTGATGCTCTCCGTGCGAACCGGTTGCACCGGCCGCGTTGAAATACCGAAGGGAGATGTAGCTCAGACCGTGTGCGATCCTGAACCAATAGAGCATCTTCTCGAACACCAGTTTGCACTCGCCGTACGGATTCTGCGGCTCCGTCGGCGCGTTCTCCTGAATCGGCAGTGTGTCCGGCTCTCCGTACACGGCCGCCGATGAAGAGAAGACCAGCCTCTTGTTCCCGTGCCGCATCATCGCCGAGAGAAGGTTGAGCCCGCAGACGAGGTTGCTCCAGTAGTACTTCTCCGGCTCCCGCATGGATTCCTCCACCAGGCTCGGCCCCGCCAGATGCATCACACAGTTGAACATATTGTCGCCGAACAACCTCTCTACCTCGGCGGCGTCGGCAAGGTCCCCCGAAACAAGACGGGCCGAAGCGTCGACTGCACTTCTGTGGCCTGTCGACAGATTGTCAAACACGACCACCGTGTGCCCCTTGCCGACAAGCAGCTCCACGAGAACACTCCCGACGTAGCCGGCACCACCCGTGACGAGTATGTTCATACAAACCTCCCAGGCCGTAGAGGGCCTACGCAGTCAGAAGTCAACGGCCAGTAGTCTGACACATTGGGCCGGCTGCTTCAAGTTCTACTTGAGGCCTCGAGCCGCGACAATTTCGACCGGGGGGCACGCCGCAGCACCGCCGTCGCCGGCAGCATTTGTCCGCCGGTATCCCGGGCGCAATCCGCGGCAGTTTCGAAGGCACATTTTACTGTTGACAAATATCTGGTCACTTTGCTAGCGTTTTGGTGAAGAGCGAAGCGGAGTTCCCTGCCCTGAGCGTGACCTTGTCAGCGCTTGAGCCTAATTTTGTAAAGCGGGCTATCTTCGCAAGGAGAGGTTTTGGGGCTGCCGAAAGCACGTTATGGCGGGGAACTTCCCTATATAACGGGCATTTCTCCGAGGCGGGGTTGGCCGGGAGGCAGATGGCCGTGGGTGATGAGGCTCGATGTGAGAGGCTGCCCGGCGCGGATGGCCTCACTGCCCGAACACTCAAAGGGTGAGAAATGAGAGGACGCTCTGAAGTACTCCTGATATGCTCACTTCTGGCAGGCTTTCTTGCTTTTCTCGTCGTCTGCTCTTGTGAAAAGGGAAACGTGATAGAGCCGGCGGACTTCTTCGATATCGCCAACTCCTACGACCCCAACAATCCCGATTTCTGGCCGGTTTGCCTGGACTGCGGCGCGCCGTCGCTGCTTGCGCCGGTGCCCGAACTGCCGGCCTCCGCGGCACCTCCTGGCGGCGAGTTTGTGATCTGCACCGGGCCCAATCCGACCTCCGGCCCGTTCTGCATCAGGTACGAGCTCAAGTCCGAGGCCGACGTGCTCATCATTATCTTCTCTGAGAAGGCTGAGAAGGTGATCACGCTCGTCAGGGAGCACCGGCTGGCCGGCACTTACCACCACATGTGGGAGCTGACGGACGACACGAACCGCCTCGTGGAAAACGGCAGGTATCGAGCGTTCTTCAAGGCAGGCAACTACGAAACCCATGGAGACATCATTGTCAAACGCTAGGAGACATATCTTGCACCGCAGGCTGATCCCGGTCGTTCTGGCAGCCGCCATACTTCTCGCCGTTCTCGGCTCGGGGAACGCGTACTGCTCGGTCGCGGTCAGTGCAGGGGCCGCCTGGACCAGAGGCTTCTATAGCCACGCCGGCATAGCGTACGCCGATATCCCCACACTTCAGGGTGGACTGCCGGAGTATCTCAGCCCCAGAGCCAGGCTCGGGGGGCATTTCTCCTACCGAGACGCGGTCGGCCTCTTGGCCTGTTCGGGCTCGGTGCTCCTCCAGCTCAAGCCTCCCACACCGATTGCGCCGAGCATCGGCCTTTACCCTTACGTCGCCGCAGGCCCGAGCCTCACCTACGCTTACTCGTGGGCCGACCTGGAAGACTTCGGTAACGTCTCAAAGTCAGAGTTCTCGACGACCTTCAGCGTTTTCGTCGGGACGGAGGTGTTCTCGACGGGCACCGTTTCGATCTTCACCGAGGCCCGCTACACAATCCCCAGTGATTTCACTTTCGACTACGTAATGCTGGGATTCAGAGTCCGGAGTCCCGGCCCTTCAGGTATCGACTGAGATACTTCCCCGTGTACGAATCCGCCCTTCGAATGAGCTCTTCAGGGGTCCCTGCCGCCACCAGGCGTCCCCCTTCTTCCCCACCCTCGGGCCCAAGGTCGATGCAGTAGTCGGCAGATGCAATCAGCTCGACGTTGTGCTCCACCACGAGAACCGTGTTTCCCCTGTCCACCAACTCGTGAAGAATCTGCACCAGGTTCCTGACGTCGCTTGGATGGAGACCGACCGTGGGCTCATCAAGAACATAGAGCACGTCTCTTGCACTCAAATCCAGGAGCTCCCGTGCGATCTTGAGCCGCTGTGCCTCTCCGCCCGACAGCGACGTGGCAGGCTGCCCCAGCGTCAGATATCCGAGCCCCACTCGCTTGAGAAACCAGAGCTTCTCGCACGCCAGGGGCCGGTCAGAGAAGAGCGACATCGCCTCGTCCACCGTGAGTTCCAGAACCTGGCTTATGTTCCGCCCCCTGTACCTTACTTCCAGGATCTCCTTTCCGTATCTTCTGCCCCCACAGTCGTCACACGTCACAAACACGTCGGCAAGAAAGTACATCTCAACCTTCGTGCTCCCCGCACCCTGACAGGTTTCGCACCTTCCTCCGGGTATGTTGAAGGAGAAAGTCCCCGGCGAATAGCGCCGCTTCCGCGCCTCGGGCAGTGAAGCGAAGAGCTCTCTGATCGGAGCGAAGGCCTTCACGTAAGTGACCGGATTGGAGCGAGGAGTCTTTCCAATCGGCGTCTGATCCACCAGGCGGACGTCGTGGACGAGCCCGGAGCCGTCCAGCCCCGCGTGCAGGCCCGGCTGCAGCACGCCCTTGCGCTTGTCCAGAGCGATCTGATTGAAGAGTATGTCCGTCACGAGTGAGCTTTTGCCCGACCCCGATACCCCTGTGACACAGACAAAAAGGCCGAGAGGGATTTCTACGTCAAAACCCTTGAGATTGTGCTCCCGAACCCCTCGAATGAGTATCTTCTTCGAAGTCACCTTCCTCCGCTTCTTCCCGGCGGACACCTTCGCCCTGCCGCTCAGGTAAGAGCCGGTGAGTGAATCCTCCGCCTCCAGAAGACCGGCGAGCTCGCCCTGGTAGACGACTTCTCCTCCCCTCCTGCCCGCGAGAGGGCCGAGGTCCACGACCCAATCCGCAGCCTTCACCACTTCCCTATCGTGCTCGACCACGACCACCGTGTTGCCTGCACGACTCAGACGTCTCAGCACGGCGACCAGCCTCTCGCTGTCTCGAGCGTGAAGGCCCGTGGTCGGTTCATCCAGAACGTAGAGCGTGTCCACAAGACCTGAGCCAAGCGCGTTCGCCAGCTCTATCCGTCTCACCTCGCCTCCGGAGAGTGTTCGCGACGGCCTGTCGAGCGTGACGTAGCTCAGGCCGACCTCCTCAAGAAACCTCAATCTCGAGGTGATCTCGTCAAGCACGTGGCCGGCGACTCGCCTCTCGAAGTCGCTCAGCGGGAGCTGAGAGAAGAATCCCCTGGCTCTGCCGACATCCATCGCGCACGCGGACGCTATGCTCATCCCACCGACTCTCACGTTGAGAGCTTCCGGCCTGAGCCTCTGGCCGCCGCACTCGCGACAGAGGATAGGTCGCTGGAATTTCTTGATCAGAAAGCGGGCACTGCTCTTGTAACTCTTCTGCTTCAGTTTCTCCAGAAAGGGAAGGACCCCCAGGAATCCTTCCGTCCCACGCAGGACGCGTTCAACCTCTTCGGAGTTGAGTCTCCCGAAAGGGATCTCCAGACGCAGGCCGGTTCGCTCGCTGAGTTTCCTGAGCTCCTTGGAGAAATACAGCCTCCACTGATTGGCCCACGGGAGAATGGCTCCCTGCGAGATGCTCTTGTTCTTGTCGGGGACAATCAGCTCCGGCTCGAACTCGAGGACGTTTCCGAAGCCTCTGCAGTGTTTGCACGCCCCGTAGGGGCTGTTGAAGGAGAAGAAGAGGGGAGTCGGCTGGATGAAGTCCGGGCCGCACTTGCTGCACTTGAACTCCCTGTCGAAGCGAACGACTTCGTCCTTGCCCATCACGACAGCGGCCGAGCCGGATCCCCTCTCGAAGGCCGTCGCCATCGAATCTGTGATTCGAGCCCCGTTTTCCCTGCTGACGGCTATCCGGTCCACCACGACGAGGATCTGGCTGCGCTTTCGGATCTGCTCGGGCTTGAGTGTCTCGAGCTCGAAGATTCTGCCCCGGCTGTACACGCGAAGGAACCCGCCGGACCGGAGGTTGGCCGCGGTCTCCTCGAAGCCGGCAAGTTCCGAAGAGCTCAGGGGGAAGGCAATGAGTGCCGTCTCGCCGACCCGGGCCATCACTCTGTCCACCGAGCTCTGCAGCGTGTCCGAAACCACGATTGTCCCGCACTCGGGGCAGTAAGTCTTCCCTATTCTGGCGTAGAGAAGCCTCAAGTAGTCGTAGGTCTCCGTTGTGGTGCCCACCGTGGAGCGAGCGCTTCGCGGCGCCTCGGAGCTTCCAATCGAGACCGCAGGCCGCAGCCCGTGCACGGAGTCTACGTCAGGGCGGGAAATGCGTTCGAGGAACTGTCTGGTGTAGCTGGAGACCGATTCAACGTATCGGCGCTGTCCTTCGGCGTAGAGAGTGTCGAAGGCCAGCGTGGACTTGCCCGAACCACTGACGCCGGTTATCGCAGTGATTCTGCCTACGGGAACGTCCACGTCGATGTTCTTCAGATTGTGCTGCCTCGCACCCCTTATTCTGATCCATTCATCCATCCACCATTCCACCTCTAATGAAAATGCCAGCGCAGAAACGTTCGGCGCTGACATTTTCACATGAAAACCAAGTGAAAAGGCACTTATTTCTTTTTCTTCTTGGTCGCCTTCTTCTTGGCCTTCTTCTTGGCTGCCATGCTTCTCACCCCCTCCCTTGGTGGAATGGAATAGTCGAGTTTTGTATCTGAAGCCACTCTTGCCACAACCCCCATTTCAAGTCAACACAAAAGATGCAAATTCCAGAACTTTTTTTAGAGACGACCCGGACGACGTTCAGTCGACGACGGATGTTCGTCGGCAAGTTCGCCCATTATCTCTTCGATGATGTCCTCCACCGTCACAATTCCGATACATGCACCGGGCTCGTCGACCACCACTGCGATGGGCACGCGGTTCCTCAGCATGTATATCAGAAGTCTGTCGAGTCTCTTCTTCTCGGGGACAACGGCGATGTGCCGTACGAACCGCGATATCTCCTCCCCCGGCTCCTCGGAGTAGAGAACGTCAAATACGTTCACGAATCCGACTATCTCATCCGGACGGCCTCGATAGACGAGAGCGCGCGTATGCCCCTTGCCTCGGACCAGCGTCTTCAGCTCGTCGGGAGTTCCGGCCTCCGCAATGGAAACCACGTCGCGCAGGGGCACCATGATCCCTTCCACCGTCGTCCGCCCAAAGTCCAGCACGCCGTGCAGCATGTCCCGCTCTCTGAGCCGCAGAGCGCCCTTCTCCGCGCTTTCCACCACGATGCTCTTGAGCTCTTCCCTGGTCACAAACACGCTCCGTCTCTGCGTCCCGGTCAGCCTGAAGAGAATGTTCGCAAAGAGGATGGCCAACTTGACAAAAGGCGAGAGCGCAGCCATCGCAACAGAGAGGGGTCCGCACGCGACGGGCATCACGGAATCCGCTCTTAGTCTGAAATATGTCTTGGGGACGACCTCGGCAAAGACCAGAAGGAACGGCGTCACCAGGAGCGTCGATAACAAAGGGGCGACCGCCCCGAACCTGCTCGCGAGAAACGCGGTGGCTATCGCCGCGCAGGCCACGTTGGACACGTTCGTTCCTATGAGAGTCGCTGCCAGAACGCCCTCCTGCCGGACCAGGAACCTCGCCAGTCGCTCTGATCGTCTGTCGCCGGAACGAACCTGATGCCTCAGCCGAATCCTGTTGACGGAGACGACGCCGGTCTCGCATCCCGAGAAGAAGGCGCTCAGGAGCACGCTCGCAATGATTACCACCAAACCGGCAGCATTTGTCCAGGACACCGCTCTCCCCTCACCTCGAAACCGTCAGGTTTCTCTTCTGATTCTGCACTTCGTGACTCTGTTCCTCTTTACGTCTAGAACCTCAAACCTGTACCCGGAGTACTCAAAACTGGCTCCCTTCGAGGGAAGTTCCCCCAGCCTTTCGAAGATGAACCCGCTCAACGTAACGGCACCCGCGTCCGGCAAGCCAATCCCCAGCTCTTCGCCTACGAGATCAAGGCTCGCCCTTCCGTCCATCAGGAACTCCCCTTCCCCCAGCTTCTTCACGGGCACCTGGTCGGCCTCGTACTCGTCGTAGATCTCCCCCACAATCTCCTCCAGAATGTCCTCTTTGGTGATGAGCCCGACTGTCTCGCCGTACTCGTTCACCACGATGACAACGGGAGTGCCTTTCCGCTGCATCTCATGCAAGAGCCCCTCGAGCCTTCTCGAAGAGGGGACAAAGAGAACCGGCTTGACGAGTGCATCCATCGACCTGTCGGGCCACAGGAAGAACTCTTTGGTGCCGACGAAGCCGACAACGCCGTCTATGCTCTTGCTGTAGACCGGGATCCTGCTGTGCTTTGCTCTCCGCATCGTCGCGGCGATTTCGTCCTTCCCGGCGCTCAGAGAAACGGCCGTGATATCCACTCTCGGAGTCATGATCTCCTCGGCACGAGTCTCGGCGAACTCAAGAATGTTCGTCGCGATCCTTCTCTCCTCGCGCGTGAAGGAGTCCGTGTCGCCCGCCTCGTGTACGAGCATCCTCAGTTCCTTCGGTCCGACGGCGGGTCTTCCCTCGAGCTCCTCGCGCCGCACGAACGCCAGCGAGTAGAGGACGAAATTGGAGAGTGCCGCCACGGCATCCGTTACAGGCCGGACGATTCCGGAGAACACGACCAGCGGACTTACGATGACTCGGGCCACGGAACGGGGGAAACTGACGGCGACTGTCTTGGGAACGATTTCGCCGAAGACGAGTATCAGCACGGTGTCCACCACGATGGCTGCTGCCAACCCCCTCGGCCCCAGCAGCATGCCGAAGAGCGTCACCGCCACGGCCGAGCTCGCAACGTTCACCAGAGTGTTGCCCACAAGGATGCTTGTCAGTAGATGGCTGGGCCGCTCCAGCACGCGCGCAATTCGCCTGTCAGTCGCGCTTTCAGACCGGGCAAGCGCGGCCACTTCGGTGCTGCGCAGCGAGAATAGACAAGTCTCTGATCCTGAGAAAAAGGCGGAGAGAATAAGTAGGACTGGAAGAAGGACAACCAGAAAGACAATCATCTGAAGCCTGCTCTACCTCCGGCGGCAGTGTATCCGGTGGCGCCTGTGGCGTCAACACATTTGGGGCGCACCGAAGCCCCCGCAAAGCCGCGCGGTGTTCTTGCTTTTGTCGTCCTGAGCTGCTATTCTTAGCCGAAGTAGATTCACCTGTACGGAGGAGGCCTCTACATGTTCCTTTTCGAGAAACTTAGAAAGAATACCAAGATAATCCTCTGGATTACTGTGTTTGCCTTTGTGGGATTCATATTTCTTGTGTGGGGGATGGACATACAGAGCAGTTCCGGTCGAAACCCCATGGTCGCGGGCAAGGTCAACGGGCAGAGGATTCCCACGTCTTACTACCGCGAGATTCTCACCCAAGCCTACGAAGAGATCAGAACGCGAACCGGCGGCAAGATCAGCGATGCCGACGAGGTCCAGGTGCGCAATGCGGCGTGGGACAGAGTCGTGAACGAGTTTCTCATAAATCAGGAGCTCAAGCGGCGCAAGATCTCGGCTAGCGATGCGGAGGTGGAGTACTACCTCAAGCACAGCCCCCCTCCGGAAGTGGCACAGAATCCCGTGTTCCAGACAGACGGCCGTTTCGACCCGGCCAAGTACACGGAGGTGTTGAGGAATCCTGCTTACGATCTGAGCGCGCTCGAGGCGTTCGTGAGAAGTTCGATCCCCATTCGAAAGCTCGAAGAGCTGGTGTCTTCGTCGGCGAAGGTCAGCAGAAACGAGGTCAGATCGTACTTTGAGGCCGGCGGCGACATGGTGACCTTCAGCTACGTCTTCGTCGACCCCAGGCAGTTCGACGTGGACGCCGACGCGGCATCCGCCGAGGAGCTCCGCAACTACTACAACGCAAACAAGGCGAAATTCCGTGTACCGGAATCTGCGAACGTCCGCTACATCGTCGTTGAGAAGCAGCCTTCGGCAAAGGACATCAGTGACGGGCTGGCGACGGCCAACGACCTGTGGAGGGAGGCTCGTGCAGGCACCGATTTCGGCGAGCTGGCCGAGGCCTTTTCTGAGGGCTTCGGGGCCGAAAAGGGTGGAGACGTGGGCGGGCTGCTCGCCAGAAAGGAAATGTCGTCAGAGGTGGCCGACGTGGTTTTCTCTCTCAAGGTGGGCGAGGTCTCGTCTCCATTCAGGGAGAGGCAGAGCTGGAACCTCGTCAAGCTTGAAGAGAGGACGGTGGAGGCGGGTGTGGAGAAAGCGAGGTTCAGGAGAATCCATCTCCCGGTCGAGCCGAGTGCCGAGACGGTGAATGAGCTGACCTCGCAAGTCCAGCAAATCAGAGAGCAAACGTCGAAGAAATCGTTCCAAGTGATTGCGTCTGAGATGGGCCTCGAGGCCAAGGAGACCGGGTTCTTTCTCAAGGGGGGGGTTTCGCCCATTCTGCCTCGAGAGGAGGCAGCAAAGGACTTTGCATTCAAGAACAAAGTCGGAACCGTGAGCAAACCGATCGAGACGAGGCGGGCCTGGTACTTCCTCGAGGTCGTGGCCCGGGAGGAATCACGTGTCCCTTCTCTGGAGGAGGCTCTTCGGCAGGTGAAGGGCGCGCTTGCCCAGGAAAGGCGAAGGCAGTTGGCCGAGGAGAAGACCAAGATCGTCTCGACCCAGCTTTCTCAGGGCGCGGGCCTCGAGGCGGCCGCCAGGGCAGCCTCGCTTTCCGTGCAGCAGACCAAGGAGCTCACGAGGAGCGGCGCTTTGCCGGGGATGGGACGCGAGCCCGCGGTGCTGGGAACGGCGTTCGCCCTCGACACGGGGATGACCAGCCCCGTCATCCAGGGAGATGCGGGACTCTTCATTATCAGAGTGGACGCTCGGGCCCGGCCGGACGAGGCGCTCTACACGGCCCAGAGGGACCAGATGAGGATGCAGCTCCTGCAGCAGAAGAGGATGATGGCGCTCTCGCTGTGGATGCAGGAACTCCGGAAGTCAGCTCGGATAGACGACTATCGTTCTGAGGTAATCGGCTCCTAACCTGCCGGCGAGGAAGGTTTGCTGCCGCCGCTGCTGGAGTCATCTTCATCGTCTACCTGTGATTCAATATCCTTCGCCGCTTTCTTGAATTCCTTTATCCCCCTTCCGAAGGACTTCATCACTTCAGGGATTCTCTTCGCCCCGAAAAGGATAAGGACTATCAGAATGATGACGAGGATCTCTCGGATTCCTATGTTTCCCACCAAATTCACCTCCGTCGACTGTTACCCGATGATTCCGACTACCTGACAATATTACACCACTTGAGAAGATGAGCCAGAAGAAGAACGAAGAGCACACTTATCACATTTATCTTGATCGTGAAGCCGAGCGTCAGGGTCAGGATGACGAGATTGAGCGTGGCCGGGGGAAACACGTAGGTGTACCCGATTACGAAGACCGTCTTCACCGGTGACTCCGGCAAGAGGTATCCCAGTATTTCTCCAAAGGCGCTTCCCACCGCAAGTCCGAGCAGAAGAACGAGCGTGAGATAACCGAGCCTCTTGTCCTTCAATGCCACCTGTGTGCTCTCCTTTCTGGGCGAAAGGACCGGGCTGCCGGGGGCACGTCACCTCGCGAAGGGCTCAAGCCCCGGCCAATCCGAGCCTATCACCACGACCACGTCGCTCGAGGGTGCGTTCACCCTCTGTGTGAGCACCCTGTCGCAGTCCAGAGCGTCGCCTACGCGCCGAGCCTTCTCTGCAGTGCCGCACCTGTCTATGACCAGCGTGTGCTCGTAGTCAAAAGCGTCTGCGTTTCCGGTCACGACGATGTCAAAGCCGGTGTCTCTCAGGCGCGCAGAGATCTTGTCGGCCACCCCTTCGGCCCCGCAGCCATTGAGCACCGATACGCGTATGTCCAGGGAGGCGTCCTCTTGCCGCAGAGACTCTTCCCGGCGACTCCCGCCGAGCAACCCCTGGCAGAGGACCAGGGCCAGAACGATTA
>JAZDPI010000177.1:0-2420 GCA_043797775.1 Candidatus Eiseniibacteriota bacterium | reverse complement strand
TCAAGAGTAAGTCCAACTACTTCGAGAATTTCATTGTCGCAAGTATAAGTGTTCTATTTCAGAAATCAGACCACGAATTGCCTAACACGTATGAGGCCTCCCGTCGTCAAGAGATAAAATGAGCCCTTGCCCGGCTGGGGGTGGCCGGTTTTGAGTTCTTGGATCAACAGTTTGCTTCCTGGCTTGGTTTCAGATCTTCGGTGTAGGATGCTGTCCTACACCAAACACGTATAGAGGTTCTGGGTTCAAGATGCATGAACCTGTGAAGGGTTGGCTTCACGACCTAGAAACGCATGAGTGCCCTCATGCCGTCCTCGTCAAGGGTGTGGTTGAATGCGTGAGCATTCTCCAGTTAGTCTGCAGGCTCGGGTGAGGGGCAGGACAAGCAGACGTTGATCTTTTTATGGTTGACGTGAGCGAGAGACGGCTTCGTTTGCTGGCCAACAGTTTCGTCTACGATCTGTGGTCGGCCATGGAATAGTGTCGCCTCGGGTTGCGAGCGGCTTGAGGCGGGCGTGGACTGCGGACCTACGACTTTTGCGGGACAACAGGCGACATCAGTCGCGGAGCAGCTTACCGCCAAGATGATGCTCTACTATGCCATTCTCCGTTGCCGGAGCCTCCGAGAGGAGTAGCGGGCGATTGCCCTCTGCAACAGCTACGGATACGGCTATGCGCTCGGGACGAGCTTCAGGAACAAAGAGAGCAGGCGTGAGATGCTCTGGCCCCGGGACCTGGACGAGATCCTTTCTACGGGCAGGACCAGGGCAGGGTGCACCCTGGGCTGAGCACGAGTCAAGGAGTCGGATTCACGTCACGGGTATCAAAGTGTGTTTGTCATTCCCCGCACGGCCGCTCACGGGGTGTGCATGCAAGATCCGGGGCGACGAGCTTGCGGCATGGTACGCGTGCCCGAAGACGAGATCAGATCCAGGATTTCGGCGTTGGGTGTAGAAGAAATGATTGACACTGTGTTGCAGGTGTGAGACAATTCGGACATGAACAAGACAGCAGTAGTTCACGCCAGAGTTGAGCCGCGGACGAAGAAGAAGGCAGAAGGAGTCCTCCGGAAGCTAGGTATGAGTCCCACCCAGGCGATACGTCTTTTCTACAGACAGATCTGTCTTCGTGGGGGCCTGCCTTTTGCTGTCCTGATCCCGAACGCGCTCACCAGAAAGACGTTGGACAAGAGCACCAAGGGGGAGGGGATACGGACCTTCGACTCTCTGGACGAGATGTTTGAGAGCTGGGAGAAATGAAGCGTCTCTCACAGACCACTCAATTCGCGAGGGATGTCAGGAGGATGCGCAGGCGGGGCAAAGATCTTGAGAAGCTCACGGTTGTGGTGAGAACACTTGCCCTGGGCGAGTGCTTGGACCCCAGATACCGCGATCACCAGTTGGTGGGTACGTGGACCAACTGTCGGAACTGTCACATCGAGCCCGATTGGGTTCTGATTTATTTCACTGACGCCCACAGTCTGCGTCTTGAGCGTACAGGCACGCACAGCGATCTTTTCAAGAAATAGGGTGGTCAAGATCAGGCTGCACCGTTGAGCAACGAGGAGAAGCACGATTTCATTTACAGTCTGCAAAACGAAGGCATGGCCACCTACGTCGCCTATCTCGCGTCCGCGAAATAGCCCTCGTCTCCCCCCGGAGGCGATTACTCCAAGCTGGAAGATTCGGCGTCCGTGCGACAGGTCATCGCGTCCATAAACGCTCTTGCGGAGAAGGCGGAAGCCGCGCCCTTGTGTCGCAGAGTCCTTGAGCTCTCACCGGGGAACGCCAGGGCACACGAGATCATTGCGCAACTCGGCGGTTGAGGCTGACCGCCTGGGCGCGTGATGCCGATAACGACAGGCCAGTCGCTTTGCGTGGGACACCCCTGCCGTGTTATCATTATGTAGGGAATGGGGCATGGGTGCCGCCTGGTGGCCACCCCGCGCCGCCCGGCTAGGCGCGCACGCCGCATGGGCATCGCGTACCGACGACCCTCGGGGCGACCCTGCCGCAGAACTCGGGCGCACCCCCGGGCATCGCGTCCCGGCTGGCCGCATCCCGCCCACTACCTGGAACCCCCGCCCTGAGGCGGTGTATCTCATTACGGGATCAGCCCTAACTGCCTGGAGCAGAGTGGATGAGCGAACTGGTTGGTAAGACCGACGAAGAGCTGATGAACCTTTGTGTCGAGGGCTCGGAAGAGGCCTTCGGCGAGCTGATAAAGCGTTATAAGCCGCGTATTATCAGCGTGGTATACCGCTACCTCACCGACACGATTCGTGCCGAGGAGATAGCCCAGGAAGTCTTCGTCAGAGTCTGGATAGACAGGGAGCGCTACCGGAGAACGGCTCGCTTCGCCAAATGGGTTTTTACGATAGCCCTCAACCTGACCAAGAACGAGATTCGATACCGGGTCAG
>JAZDPI010000147.1:0-2016 GCA_043797775.1 Candidatus Eiseniibacteriota bacterium | reverse complement strand
GGGCCCAGGAGCTCCTGGACAGGCGGCAGGCTTCCTTGCCGGAGGAAGAGAGGATAAGGATAAAGTCCGCTTCTGTGGAGGCGGGCATAGTGGGCGAGTCAAACGTGCTCGCGATATCCTACACGGACCACGATCGCGGAGTCGCGAAGACGGTCACGCAGGCCCTGACCGACGCCTACATAGGTTACCGCCAGGAGACGGGCCTCACTCCGGGACTAATGCAGTTCTTCGACAAGGAAATAGACGGCGTGGCGAGGGCCTTGGATGAGCTGCGCGCCCGGCGAGAGCAGTTCATGACACAGAAGAACGTGAGCGACCTCTCGTGGAAGACGAGGACTCTCCTGGAGATATGGAAGGGGCTCACCTCGGACCTGAACGAAGTGGTCGTGGCCAGGGTCAGCGAAGAGGCCAACGTTGCGGAGATGAGGAGATTACTGGACAGCCCCGACGTGGACATTCCCGTGCTGAACCCCCTGCCTGCCGGCGGGGACATCGTGCTTTCCGGCCTGCGTCAGCTGAGGGCGACGCTCAAGCTGGAACTGGAGAAAACTCAGGCCAACTATACCGACAAAGACCACAGGGTCATTGCTCTCAAGAGGCAGCTCGCAGACCTGGAGCTGCAGTTGGACCATGAGGCCAAACAGGCGGTCGTTCTTTCCGAAGCCAAGTTGGCCCCTCTCGCCGCCAGAGAGAGCCAATTGAAGAGGCAGGTTGCCTCTGTCGAAGCCCAGCTTCTCGGTCACCCTGAGCAGGAGACGGTGCTGGCGGACTTGGACACAAGGATAGAAATAGCCGAGAGGGACTACGCAACACTCACGAGCAAGAGGATTGACGCGATGGTTTCGAAGGAGAGCTCCCCCGAGTGGAGGGTGGTCCTCCTTTCGCCGCCTTCCGAGGCGGTGGCGTTCAGAACCAAGGACTACGTGAGGCTCTCACTCGGTCCACTGCTGGGCCTTTTGGTTGGCGTTGGTCTCGCGTTTCTGTTCGACAATCTGGATCACTCTATCAAGACCAAGACCGAGGCTGAGAACCTTCTGGGCCTGCCGGTGGTGGCTTCCATCATGGACAGCGGAACTTCGGAGAAAAGCAAGTGACGTACGAGAGTTTCTTCGGCTTCAATGAGAACCCTTTCGGGGTCACTCCCGATCCCAGGTTCTTCTTCTCGAGCCAGAGCCATCGGGATGCCCTGGCGTACCTGCGCTACACCCTCGGCGAGCACAAGGGATTCGCCGCGGTGATCGGTGAGGTGGGCGTGGGGAAAACGACGGTCGTCAAGAAATTCGTCGAGACCCTCACCGGGCGTGTCGACGCCGCCGTGGTTCTCAATCCGAATCTATCGTTCAAGCAGTTCCTGACGACCGTGGCCAGGGAGTTCGGGCTTTCCGTGAAGGGAAAGAGCAAGGCCGAGCTTCTGATCGATCTCGAGGAGTTTCTTTCGGAGGCGGGGAGAGCGGAGAGAAGCGTCATTTTGATAATAGACGAGGCACAGAACCTCCCGGCTGCTTCCCTCGAAGAGATTCGCATGCTGTCCAACATCGAGTCCGAAAGCAAGAAGCTCCTTCAGATAGCTCTCGTCGGCCAGCCTGAGCTCGGCGAGGTCCTGAGCTTGAAGAGCCTGCGCCAGCTCAGACAGCGAATACCCGGCCTTTGCGTGATATCTCCTCTGTCGAGGGGCGAGGTGGAAGAGTACGTGCGCAGCCGGCTGCTTCGTGCCGGTGCTCAGGGCGAGAGTGTGTTCGCTCGTGACGCGATTGACGAGATATACGGATACTCGGGTGGAATACCCAGGAAGATAAACTTTGTCTGCGACAGGGCTCTACTTCTGGGATTCGTCGACGACGTGAAGATCATTGGGAAGAACTACATCTGCACTGCGGAGGCCGACCTTGAAGGCAGGAAGTGTCCGGGCGCCGGCGCAGACAGCGATATCCAGGCCGCCGAAGGTCTTTCCGAAGCCGGAAGGAGCGCGGCATGAGTGTACGAATAGAGGTACGTGCCACGGAGGCAGGCAGTGCG
>JAZDPI010000125.1:0-7448 GCA_043797775.1 Candidatus Eiseniibacteriota bacterium | reverse complement strand
TCATCGCGGCCTCATCATCATGGGCATTGAAGGCCGGCGCTCCGTCCTCCGCGCCGAGCCGCTCTCGGTCTGACCGAGAATTATCGCTTCACCCTCGCTGAGTCCCCGCGATACCTCGACGAGCTTTCCGTCGGTGATTCCGACCTCGATTCTGCGACGCGTCGGTCCTTCTGCCAGTATGCGCACAAAACTCCCGCCGTCCTGTTCGACCAGTGCGCTGCGTGGAATCAGCAATATCCCTTCTTTCTTCTCGACGACGAATTCCACGTTGGCGGTCATGCCGGACGCCCAGTGCCGGGGTACTTCGAAAGGCTCCACCAGCACAGCGTATTCCACGACACCCGAAACGAGGCTTCCCTCGCGCGAAATCTTGGTCACGTTGGCCCTCACGCGCTGATCGGGAAAGGCGTCGAGCACGATCACGGTGTTCTGGCCCGGTCTTATCCTGCCTATGTCCGCTTCATCCACGGCTACTCTTGCCACCAATCTGTCCGCAATTGCAAAGAGGACGCTCTGCGTGGACACGTTCTGTCCCGGTTCACAGGACCGATTGATGACTTCTCCGTGTATGGAGTTGGTGAGAGGCACCGGTTTGTACGCTCTGTCTGCGACGTCGTAGACCGCCTTTGCCTGCCTTGTGGCTTCTTCGTCTTTCGCCTGCCGAGCCGATTCGAGAGCGGAACGCGCCGCATCGAGAAGTGCAATCCTGTCCTCGCTCGAAATCCATGCGAGTATGTCTCCTTCCTTGACCGTGCTTCCCTCGTCCACTTCCACGCGGTCTATTCTCCCGTTTACCGACGAGCGGACCTCGACTCTTGTATAGGGTTCTATAGTACCGGTCGAAAGAACCTTGACTTCTATGTCGCCCCTCTCGACCTTGACGGTCTCGAAGCTCGGCTGTCGCGAGTCGGTTGACCTTATCTCTCGCAGATAGAAGAGCACGGCAAGGATGGCCACCACGGGAATGATTGTGAAATATAGCTTCTTCATCGAGTCATCCTCCCCAAGCCTTCTGCAACCTGGCCGTGGAAACGCGAAGATTGAACAGCGCAGCAAGGTGGCTGTTCTCTGCCTGAGTGAGACCGCTTTCCTTCTGCTGCAGGAAGAAGTAAGACGTCGATCCCTGCTCGTACTGTAGTTTTGTGAGCCGATACATCTCGCGGGCGGCCGCCAGAGTCGCCTCGGTTACCTCGATGATTCTTCGGGCCAGTTCCCACGTCGAATACGCCTGCTCGACGTCTGCCTCTATCTGCTGCTCCAGCTCCCGGATTCGATCGCTCTGATTCTCTACCGAGAGAGTTGCCTCCTGGACTTTCGCCTTTCTCGCGAAGCCGTCGAAGAGAGGCAGAGAGAGGCTCATGCCCACGTTCCAATTGCTGCTCTGCTCCTGGAAGTCGCTGGTCTGCAACTGATACGAAGACGACGCCGAGACTCGAGGGAGATAGTTGCTTCTGGCCTGCGTGAGCTGGGCCTGAAGGGTTTCTGTGTTCGCTCTCTCGGAGCGCAATTCGGGCCTCTCCGCCGTTGCTTCTTCCACCATCACCTCGAGAGCAGGGAACTCAATCCATTGGTCCTGATGTACCAACGACACGTCTGCTCTCCCGGGTCTCCCCAGAAGGAGATTGAAGTCGAGCCTGGCGAGGGCCAGCTCTTCTTCAGCGCGCTTCCTGTCGTATTCCGCCCCGAGAAGGTTCGCCTCAGCTTCGCTCACTGCCGGCGAACTCTCGCGACCCGCCTCGTACTTCAGATTGATGAGGATAAGGTCTTCCTTGCGCCTCTTGACGACGTCCTCCACCAGGACAACCTGCTCCTGCTTCTGCAGAATCCTAAAGAAGGCCTCCTTCACTTTGAGAATCACTTGGGCCTCAGACAGGCGATATTGCTCCTCCGCCGCTTCCACCCTGGCTCTGGCTGCTCCCATGGCCGCGCCTCTGTATCCGCCTTCGTAGATCGCGTAGTTCAGACCGACGCTTGCCGAATAGCTGCCCTGCCTTTCACCTGCAAATCCTCCCTGATTCCTGTATGAGGTCGAGAAATCTACGCTGGGATAGAACGAGGAGTGGGCAGACAGAAGGCCTACGTTCGATTTCTGTATGGACGTTCTCATCTGGGCAAGCTGAAAGTTGCTCTCTCGCGCAAGTGAAATGCAGTCCTGTATGGTCAGAGGCTGCTCTGCAAGCAGATCGACCGCGGAAACGGACGCCAGCGCGACGATCAGAAGACAGAACCTCAGAATCAAGTGGACCCGCCTCTTGTGCCTCAATATCACCTGTGGTCACTCCTGTTGGTTGTCGCTGTCACTTGTCGTCTCTCATCGGCTTGAATGGACGAGAGTGCCGGCCCCTTCCATCCATGGGACCAGGCCAAGGCATTCCTTCCTTCTGCTCGAAATGCCGGTGGAACATCGATCGGAACTTCTCGCGCTGCTCGGGTGTCAGTGCCGATTGTTCCCTCAACATGTGCCGGATGACCTGCTTCTCCAGCGCTGTCTGCAGTGCTCCGATCTCGTCGACGAGTCGATCAACGCCCACGGTGTCAGGTGCGTTTGCCCTGAGCTCTTCCATCAAGAGCCTTCTCTTCTCATTCAATTGGGTGCGCGTCGATTCGGTTTGTCTCTCAAAAGAATCCCATTGAGCCCGAATCTCGGCGATCTGAATGTCGTTCAGACCGAGTTCTCTGCGGAGAACCTGGTGCGGATACGCCGGGCGCCTGGGGAAATGGGCCCGTTGGGGGCCGGCCCAGCGCATGTAGACCATGGTGGTCAGCATCGACAGGCCTACGACCGCCAGGATGACGACGACCAGGATAAGTAGCTTTCCCTTCATAACCGGCCTTCCTTTCCAGTGCGTCCCGATGGGGATCTCTTTCGCGCGGCGGGACCCCAGGGCCACGCCCAGGGCGAGGCCAACACCAAGCTCCGGGCGCTGCTAGCTGTTGTTCCCGGGATTTACGTAGAACTCTCCCACGGAACCAGTTGGGAAATCGTCGAGACCTCCCAGGTAGTAGTTGAACAACTGCTCCGCCTGCAAACCGGTCTTCTGCCCTTGTGATAGGTCGAGACCGCTCCAGGCAAGGTATCCCCCGAGGTAGCTGCCGACGAACACGCCCACGACCAGAATCGCCGCCGCCGCGGCCGGGCGCAGCCAGCGTGCCCGACCCAGGAGAAAAGCTCCGGCGCCGGCCTCCTCGTTCTCAGACTCCCGGACTCGCCGCTGCACCTGAAACCAGAAAGCGGGCGAGGGCTCGATACGCTCCGAGTGTTCCCAGCGCTCCCAGAGCAGTGCGAACCGCCGCACCATGCCGGCGCAGCGGTCACACGATCCAAGATGGGCACGAATCTTCTCTGCGGTCTCAGAGGGAATCGTTCTTTCAACGATGTCTATCACGTGCTTCTCAATAAAGGTGCAATCCATCTTCGTTCACCTCTGCGGGCCTTCTTCTGACGCTTCCTACATGTTTGACACGTTCGGGCCCGACAAACCTCCGGTCCGCTTCACATTTTCCCGAGGAAAGGAGTCAGTTTCTTGCGGAGATTCTCTTTGCCGCGCTGAATCAGAGACTCAACCGAAGACAGCGAGACTTGCAGGACGTCGGCCACTTCGCGATGAGAGAGCCCCTCAAACTTGTGGAGGATGAGCGCCACGCGTTGCCTCTCGGGGAGTGTGTTCAGAACATCGGCGAGAATCTCGCTACGTTCCTTCTCCTCGAGCCGGCTGTCCGGCCTTCTGTGCTCGGGCGCTTCCAGCGCGCGTACAGCCATCTCTCCCTTCTGGTCGGAGAGGCTCAAGGCGCCCCAGTAGCGATCCCATTTCCGCCTGCGAAGTTGGTTGAGTGAGAGATTGACTGCGATGCGGTGCAACCAGGTGGACAGTCCCGAGTCACCGCGAAAGGTTCCGGCCTTTCGGTAGACGCTTACGAAAACATCCTGTGCCACGTCCTCGGCGTCTTGTTGGTTTCGCAGTATTCGATGGCAGATGTTGAGGACGGATGGTGCGTGCAGGTCCACGAGGCCCTTGAAGGCTTCCTGTTCCCCGGCCGCAATTCTCTGGATTACTTCTCGATCGTTCACAAGGCGCCCTTAACTCGTCGTGTGTCAACACATCTGGACTCTAATAATTAGACACCAGAATCGTGTAAAACCTCCATGGAAACTGCGCGCTCGAGCTAACCGTCTGTTGTGGAAGGCCTTCGGGCCTTGCGCGGGCAGCTCGCTCCCCTTCGCACGCGGGAGGGGGGGGTGGCCCGGCACGCTGCGCAACAGTAGGACAGCGCCCTCCGCCCAGACGCCCTCCCGGTAGCGTCAAGAGTCGCGTGCAAAATCGGTTTTCTGAGTCCGCATTTGACCACACGGTCGCTCCGGTGTATAATATGACGTAGGCTCAGCGCATTGCTGGGGGGGAGGGAAGAAGTGGAACGTGAAGGGATGCGAAGGGACGGGTCGTGGAGCCTTACCTCTGGAAGACCTGCCATCCAATTCACCCGTAAGAAGTCAGACAGCTGTTCCCGCGGCTACCGCGTAGAGCGCGAAGTCCACTTCGCGAACCCTGCAACGCGTCGTTGATTATTTGGACACGGGATCTTGAGGGGAGGGGAGTTCGATGAAGTTCAGCATTCCAGTGGCGATGATTGCGATGGCCCTTGTCACTGCGGTATCCGCGAAGGCAGAGACCAGCTCGTGGCCCATGTTTCGTCATGACGTGCGCCATACGGGCCGCACGGCGTTCAGCGGCCCGGCCGTACCGACCGTCAAGTGGGTCTTCACGGCTCAGGATGGCATCGTTTCTTCCCCGGCACGGTCGGCGGACGGGACGATATACGTCGGGGCTGGGTGGAACATGTTCGGGTCTACTGACTCGAGTCTCTATGCCATCAACTCGGATGGAAGTCTCAAGTGGTGTTTCACTGTCGATGAGGGGGTCTTCTCGTCCCCGGCGATCGGTCCTGACGGAACGATCTACTTCGGGTCTCTCGATGAGTACTTCTACGCAGTGGAAGACTCCGTGACGTACGGAAAACTGAAATGGAGAGCGGACCTTGGTTCTCCGGTCTTTTCTTCCCCCGTCGTGGGAGCCGACGGAACAATCTACGTCGGCAGCCTCAATTTCAATCTTTACGCTATACGGCCCAACGGGACTTTCAAGTGGGCTTATCCCACCGGCTGGTGTGTCTTTTCGTCCCCGGCGATCGGTCCCGACGGGGCGATCTATTTCGGCTCCAAGGACGAACATCTCTATGTCCTGGAGGATTCGCTCACTTACTGCAAACTCAGGTGGAAATACGCTACCGGGCAGTTCTACGATGGCCATCTGGTGGATTCCTCGCCCGCGATCGGCCCTGACGGGACACTCTACGTGGGCACGGACCCCTACGGAGCGTACGGGAAAACCCCGGTGCCTGTGGACACGGTGTTCTTCGCGGTCAAACCGGACGGCAGCCTCAAGTGGAAGTTCGCCATGGAGGACGGAGCAGAGTCGTCTCCGGCCATCGGGCCGGACGGGACCATATATGTCGGCTCTTACGACGGCAACCTCTACGCAATTCGGGACGAGGGGAGTGCGGGTGTCCTGGAATGGTCGTTTCCCACGCGCGGCCCAGTTGATGGTTCTCCAACCGTCGACGGCTGCGGCACGATCTACTTCGGTTCACGAGACTCCACGCTCTATGCCCTGAACCCCGACGGAACGCTCAGGTGGGCCTTCCCCGCGGGTGCAGGGATCGAATGCTCTCCGACGATAGACGAGAACGGGATTCTGTACGTCGGCACCTTCGACGGCAGCCTGTATGCTTTTGGCGGCGGCGGGCCCGACGTGGGAGTTCTCTCAATCGACGTTCCTGGCGAGGTGCAAACGAGCCACCAGTACATCCCCTCGGCTCACGTGCGCAACTATCGCTCCGGTTACCAGAGCTTCTACGTTTCCTGCGTCATCGATTCCGCCGGACAGCGCGTTTACGGGGACACCCTGTTTGTGAGCCAGCTGCCCGAGACGACGACTTCTGAGACAGTCTTCGCTCCCTGGACAGTAGGAGCGGACAGCGGAATCGTCTACACGCTCGCGGTCGTTGCCCTACTGGGAGGCGACGACAATCAATTCAACGACACGTTGACCACCCAGAGCCGGGCGACGACCGATTCCATCGGTGGGCCCGGGGGAGAATCTCAAGGACGATTCTCGCTGGGGCAGTGCCGCCCGAACCCTTTCAGCACTGCGACGGCCTTTGCTTTCAGCATAAGGGAAAGAGTGCGGGTGAGTCTCAAGGTGTTCAACGTCGCCGGCCAACTGGTCCGGGTGCTGCTGAACGAGGAAATGTCGCCGGGTACATATACAACTGTGATGTGGGACGGTCACGACGGTGGAGGAACTCCCGTGCCCCCGGGTGTCTATCTCTATCAGTTCACGGCAGGAAGTTACGTAGAGACACGGAAGGCAGTCGTATTGCGGTGAGCACAATGATTGCGGGACGGCTGCCGTGTACTGAGCCAGGTGCGGTCGAGGGCGACGCTGCTAGCGCAGGAGCAGCATCTTGAGAGTTCTCTCGTAGTCCGGCGTCACCAGGCGACAGAAATATACACCCGAAGAGACGGGTATCCCTGCGCCGTCTCTACCGTCCCAGCCAACCGCCTTCTGACCGCCCGACTGCACTTGATCAACGAGCGTGCGCACCGGACGTGACGCCACGTCGTAGACTCTGAGGGTGATTCTCCCCCCACTCGCAGGCACGTCGTAGCGAATAAGCGTGACAGGGTTAAACGGGTTGGGCACGTTCTGATATAGCCGGTAGACTCCCGCTGGCTCGGTCTCTTCAGCATCATTCTGTCCTGCGGCCGTCTCGTACGCCCCCATGTCGACGGAGTCACCCTGTACGCGCGTGTTGCCGTCGAGGTCCGTCTCGGGCAGGTTAGGCGCATTGTTGTCGCCCGCGTCGATAGCGGGTGAGTTGACCAGCAGGTGTAAGTCTCCGTTGGTGCCGTCGGCAAACAAGGGGTCTTCGTCGATGTTGCTCCCCCCGTCGGTGCCGACTCCGGGGTTCCATCCGGGACCGCTTCCGCCACAGCCGGACACGAGAGAGTGGAGGATCACAGGATAACTGTCCTCATTGTGGATCTCGCTTCCAGTTGCGGCGCTGTCGCCCCACATGATTGTGTTGACGACCGTCGGATTGCAGTTTCTGTTCTCCATTGCGCCCCCGCGTACGGAGGCTGAATTCCCGGTGGAAGTCGTGTTGGTCAGTACGGCGCCTCCGTAGTTGAAGCACATACCGCCGCCGTAGGACGCCTGATTGTGGAAGAAGACAACGTTGCTCAGGGCGTGCGACGAGACCTGGTTGAACATCCCGCCGCCTTCGGGAGCGGAGTTGCCAATGAAGATCACGTTGATGGACGTGGCGTTGCTCGAGAAGAGACACATACCGCCGCCGCAGTCCGAAGCGTGGTTGTCCTCGAAGGTCAC
>JAZDPI010000108.1:0-4229 GCA_043797775.1 Candidatus Eiseniibacteriota bacterium | reverse complement strand
ATACCGACGGGCAGCCATTTCTTCACTAGCTTCCAAAGTGTGTCGCCAGCAATGAAGGTCACATTGTGCATGTACCTAGGGTCAGCGACTGCGCCCTTTATAGCTTTAATGGCCTCTTTGCTGATCTTCTTGTTCGATACAACCCAGACCTCATGGATACATCGTTCTTCGCAGGAAATGTGGTCCGTATAGGGGCTCCCAAAACACTGCCTGATCTGCGTCTGGACTTCCCCGGCGGCCCCCTTACAGACCTTGGCCCTGCCGGAGAGCTGGGTGGCTTTTACTATCACGGCGAGATTCTTGCGCACCTCCAAGTCGTTTGGTTTCCAGCAGACGATATCCTTGCCCTGCTCACCAGTACCCCCGTGGTATTCGTACACATCCCTGAATCCCATGGCAGTGAGGAGAGGCATCACAATCTCCTGGCGAAGTGCCTTCTCGTCCATCATCTTAAGAGCGGGTTGGGTCAGCATTGATTCCTTTCTTCGAGCCGGTCATGGAAGGACTGACAAGCGCACCACGTCACAGTCTCCATTGTGCCATGACGCTGTTAGATAATCAAGGCGGGCTTGGGCCGCTCGTCGCTCCCTCTACCATCGTCTGTAGCCCATCAAACAAATCGTCGTGCTCACTCTGTGGAAACAGCACCAGGTTACTCAGTAACGTTCGGCTAAGAACGACAGGCAAGTTGACCACAAGGCTCAGTGAAGCTCCTTGCAGCGGGAGCGCAAGGCAGAAGGCTGTGAAAAGGCGCGGATTGTGGCGCGAATCCACGGGACCCTAGCCAGATGTACCCCCTGAGGGCAAGACTGACACTACGCTACCCCTTTCCTGCGCCAGAATCGATTCTAGCGGTGGGCGCAGCCAGCACAGCAAGAGGGGCCTAACGTCTGTCAGACCCCTCAGAGCGGGCAATCCCAGAGTTCCCAAGTCCCTAAAGCTTCAACACCCTCGCACACCCGCCACTCATTTTGCCTCAAGTCCAACACGTCTCTCCGCGTCTAAGCACACATCACTCTCTTGATCCTGTCGAGCGCCCAGTCGATCTCTTCTCGCCTTATCACGAGGGGGGGAGCCAACCTTATCACCTGCCCGTGCGTCTCCTTTGCCAGAATCCCCTCTTTCATCAGACGTTCGCAGAACGGCCTTGCGGTTCCGCTGGACTCATGCACGTAGAGCCCCAGGAGAAGGCCTTTTCCTCGCACTTCCTTCACGTGCGGCGACTTCATGGCCGCAAGCCCGTCTTTCAAATAGGAACCAAGCTCGGCCGCCCTCTCGGGAAGTTTCTCGTCGCGCACGACCCTGAGTGCCGCCAGACCGACGGCACACGCTAGAGGGTTTCCACCGAACGTGCTTCCGTGGTCTCCGGGCGAGAAGACGCGCATCACGGAATCGGGGGCAAGAACGGCAGAGATCGGGTAGCAGCCTCCGCTCAACGCTTTTCCAACGATCAGTACGTCGGGTTTCGCGTTCTCGTATTCGTAGCAGAAGAGTTTGCCGGCTCTGCCAAGTCCGGTTTGAATCTCGTCCACCATGAAAAGCACGTTGTTCTTCCGGCAGACTTCCCTCGCGGCGGACAGGTAACCCTCTCTGGGAACGAGTATTCCCGCCTCTCCCTGGATGGCCTCAACCAGAAAGCCGACCGTGTTCGGCGTGATCGCCTGCTCAAGCGCCTCCACGTCATCGTAGGGGATCAGTTTGAAGCCGGGGCCGAACGGACCGAACCCATCTTTGTACTGGTCCTCGGACGAAAACCCGACGATGGTGGTCGTTCTCCCGTGGAAATTGTTCTCGCAGACGACTATCTCGGCCCTTCCCTCTTCTACTCCTTTGACTTTGTGGCCCCACTTCCTCGCAGCCTTTATCGCCGTCTCCACCGCCTCCGCACCCGTGTTCATCAGAAGCGCCTTCTCCTGGCCGCACATTTCGCACAGGAGCTCGCAGAAGGGCCCGAACAGCTCGTTGTGGAAGGCTCTTGAAGTGAGAGTGACTCTCCCGGCCTGCTCCATCAGCGCCCTCACGATCTCCGGATGGCGATGCCCCTGGTTGAGTGCCGAATACGAGCTCAGCATGTCCATGTATTTGTTTCCGCTCACGTCCCAAACCCAGACGCCTTCGGCTTTGGAGATGACTATCGGGAGAGGATGGTAGTTCCGAGCGGAGTATCTCTCCGCCAACTCAATCAACTGTGCGGCGCTTCCGGCAGTGTTCAGTTCCATTTCGACTCCCTTCTCGCAGACGGACGCGCCCGGCGGGCCTCACGGGACAACGCCGCCGTTCAAGCCTGGAGCGCGCCTGGGTCCCCTCGATACACGAACGCGCAACAGAGTTTTTCAATTTCTCCTGAGAGAGTCAAGCCATTTGAGAAATTCGGATCTTTCGAAGACCGCGGACTGTCGCAGGGAGGTTTCGAACGGGACGATTCTTTCAAGGAATTCCTCTTTCGTCATGTCCCTGGATCCCCTTGCGTCGCCGGGCTCTCTGTTCGCGAAGAACAGATTCTCCTCTATGCGGAAGAAGCTCGGGACCTTGTGTACGGCCAGAGCCTCCTGGTAACAGTAAGGTTCGCCGCTGTCGTACTTCGGGTTCTGCCCCGTCATCACCAGGATGTTTTTCATGAAAAGACCGGCTTCGGTGTCGACGGTGTCGGCTCTCACAAGCGCCGCGCCACACGCGCCCGTGCGGAAGATCACGTTGCCCAGAAACATGGTAAACGGATGTCCCTTGCCTGCGTCCCAGAGAGAGAATCCCCAGGTGGCCACGTCCTCTATCACGTTTCCGACGACGAGAGCGTGGGCGTCCACAAAGAGCCCTATGCCCTTCCAGTATCTTCTTACCAGATTCCCTTTCATGGCCACCTTGGCGTTCCAGGTAATGCCTATTCCCACTCCCCGTCCTCCACCGATCTGCTCACCTCTCGCCATGTCAATCCCGTCGATGAGATTGTCGTCGATCTTTGCCCTGCCGTTCCGGTAGACGGCGACGCCGTCCCACGAGTTTCTGAGGATCTCGTTCTCGACGACCTCGCACAAGCTCCCTTCCCTGACGGCCACCCCGATTATGCCCACGACCGTCTCCCGAACCACGGCCGAGTCCCCTATGTTGTCGCGTATGCGGCACTGCGTGACGGTAACCGTGCTGTTCTTGACCACGATCGCGGCGTCCGTGGCATTGGCGTCCCTGTCCCTGACTCCGTCTGTGACGGTAAGACTTTCCACCAGGCATGCCTCGCAGTTCTCAAACACTATCCCGTATCCGGCGTTCGTATGTATCACACTTTTGTCTGGAGAGGCTCCGACAAGCCACTTCCACCGCCCACTCACGACAAGACCTGCGGTCGCAGTTACTTTCGTGGCCGGGTTCTCGCAGTTGCCGCACGTGTCTTCCGTGTATGCCTGGGGCTTGAGCCAGTGATGGCCCTCGACGAAGATGATGGAACTGTCCGGGGCTTCAGCGACGATTCGCTGAAGATCGTCGCCGGCTTCCGGCGGGGCCGCGCCGGTCACGAGACTGTCGGGAATTCCCTTCGCGACTATAACGAGCCGCGTGCCTGCGTCTGGGAGCGACTGCGTGAACAAGGAGTGTGAATGTGACGACTCGCCCGGCGAGTGGGAGGGCTCCTCCGGCGGGTGCAACGACTCGCCCGGCGAGTGCGAGGAGTCGTCCGGCGCCCCGGCAGGCGCCGAGGGCGGCGGGGAGGACGCGGCCGGCTGCCGGGCAGACACGGCCGACGGGGGCAGCAGCGCAATCAGGGAAATCAGAACAAGGCCCAAGAACGAGGTCCGCATCAGGCTATCCCTCCATGTGCTCTGGCGCAGAGCGCCGTCTGCTCCGACGTCCGCCGTAGCCGCCGCCACCGGGCGTCTCAATCCTGAGCGCGTCGCCCGAGACCGCTCTGAATGCCACCTTGGACGGCAGCCTCACGAGGTGCCCTCGTCTCACGAGTGTGTTCCTTCCTCTGAGTCCGGGCGCCCCTCCTCGGAGACCGTACGGAGCGAACTTTCTTCTGTCGGAGAGAATTGTAACATCGCAATCGGACGAAAACACGATTTCTCTTACGACTCCGTCCCCGCCTCTCCTCCTCCCTCTTCCTCCGGACCCTCTTCTTACGGAGTACCGGGACACTCTGAGAGGATACTCGCGCTCGAGAACCTCGAGTCCCTTCACTCCGGCCAGCGCACCGTAGAGAACGTCGACGATCCTCTGTGACGTCTCGACGTTACCGGCGG
>JAZDPI010000099.1:0-14257 GCA_043797775.1 Candidatus Eiseniibacteriota bacterium | reverse complement strand
ATGAACGGGCTTCCCGCCCAGAGTATTGTACATCTTCTCATACTCGGCCTGCGCCAGAGGGGTTGCCATCCCGTCGGCCGCGTTGAGCCTCGCAAGTGGGGCGGCCCTGTAAACGCCGCTGTCCTGGCCGTCGACAAAACCCTTCCAGCCGAACTTCTTGAGATACGGAAACTTGAGGTAGGTCCACGGCTCCACGTGCTCGGCGATGTGGTCTAGGTACTGGGCGACGGGGAACTTGGCAATCTCCTTGCCGGTCGTGTCAACCGCGCGAACGAGGCCGTCGTAGAAGTTCACCTTGTTGTTCTTGTCAACGAGCCCCATGTAGTGAGTCTTGTGCGTGAATGCGTCGCTCAGGATCAAGTCCACGTACGCCTTGTTCTTGAGCACAACGTCCTCAAACACCTTGAACGTGAACTTCCCGAACTCGACGAACTGCTTTCCTATCTCGACACATCTTTCCTGTTCTTCTTTTGTGAGGCCCTTGCTCACTCCGCCCGGCAGGCCGCAAACGGGGTGAATGGCCTTACCACCCAGCATGGCAACGATCTCGTGCGCCATCGCCCTTGCCTGGATGACGGTTTTCCCGGCCTCGAGCCCGACCTTTGCGATGAGGCCCAGGATGTTTCTCTCGGCGGGTGAAGCAGTCGGGCCGACGACGAAGTCGGGAGCCGCCAAAATGTAGAAATGTGTGGCGTGATCACCCGTATAGAAGGCGCTATAGAGAAGCTCTCTCAGCTTCTTCGCCGTGCTGGGAGGATCCACGTGGTACACCGCGTCGAGTGTCTTCGTGGCGGCCATGTGATGGGCCTCCGGGCAGACGCCGCATATCCTCGGGGTAATCCTGGCGACTTCTTCGGCAGGTCTTCCCTCGCAGAACTTCTCGAAACCCCTTAGCTCGGGGACCTGAAGGTAGGAGTTCGCAACGTCACCCTTGTCGTCAAGAAATATCTCTATTCTTCCGTGGCCTTCGAGTCTTGTTATCGGATCGATCGTTATTTTTTTCATTGCTCCGCCTCCCTTCCTCATTCCGTCTTCGCCCTGGCCAACATTGAGTTGGGCAGGCCGAATCTGTAAAGGTACCCGCCGATATCAGGTATCTCGTTGAGTATTGCCTGAATTTCTTCAGGGTCAGTCGAATCTATGATGGAACCGAGGGCACTCAACAACTTTGCCCCCTGGTCCACCACTTCGGGGGGCGGACCGTAGCAGCCTCTGCACGGCATCTTGGCCTTTATGCAGGGGCGCCCGCAACCGTCTCGCGTGGCAGGGCCTGCGCAGATGATGCCTTGCTCCAGGAAACACTTCTCTTCGTCCGGGAAAATCTCCCAGGGGCGGTAGAACTTCCTTATTTTCTTTTCGTTGCGCGTTCTTTCACATTCGTCGCACACAGTCTTGTTGCCCGCACCGACAATAGACCCTTTCGGCGGGAGCTTCCCGGTCACTATTGCCTCGAGCGCGGCCCAGGTCTGGTCGGCGACAGGAGGGCAGCCCGGAACGAAGTAGTCAACGTCCACGGTCTGAGCGAGCGTATAGACTCTATCGTAGAACTCCGGAAGACAAAGCTCGCCTTCCTTCACTTTTACTCTAGTTTGCGGGAAAACGCCGTCAGGGTTATCGGTGGAAGGGGACTCCTTGTATACACGATCCAGGATGCTCTGTCTCGAATAGAAGTTGGCAAGGCCAGGTATGCAGCCTTCGGAGGCACAGGAACCGTAGGCCACCAGAACCTTGGATTTCTGTCTCAGAAGCTTCGCGAGATGCTCGTTCTCTCCAGTCCTGATGGCGCCGTTGAAGAGACAAACGTCAATGTGCTTGTCCGGCATGGCTTCAACGTCCTTGTACTTGAAGTCCAATGCCACGGGCCAGAAGAGAATGTCGCACGCCGCGGCGACATCGAGAATCTTCTCCTTGATGTCGAGGACTGCGATCTCGCAGCCGCCGCAGCTCGCCGCCCAGTAAAGCGCGATCTTCAGCTTGTCACTCATTGAATTCTCCTTTGGTGCTCTGACACGTCTCTATGGCAAGAGGCTGGTCCATCTGGCGCACCGCCTAATGGACACCGCACTTTTCTTCCTTGTACTCAGGCTTCTCGAGACGCTTGTTCCACTGCAACGGTCCCAGCTTTCGCACCTGCCCGGTCATGTCTCTCACAACGTGGGCCCATTTCTCTCCCTCGGATGCCGAGACCCACTCAAGCCTCACGCGCTCCTTCTCGATGCCCATCTGCTGGAGCAGCTTCTGGAGAAGCGTGTATCTGCCAAGGGCTCTGTAGTTGCCGCTGGTGTAGTGACAGTCTCCAGGATGGCATCCGGCGATGAGCACCCCGTCCGCACCCTCTTTGAGGGCCTTAATTACAAACGTGGGATCCACCCTGCCCGAGCACATCACCCGGATGGGCAACACGTTGGGGGGATACTTCATCCTGCTGGTGCCGGCGAGATCTGCGCCCGTGTAACTGCACCATCGGCAGAGAAAACCGACTATCCTGGGTTCAAAGTTCTCTTTGCTCACAGAACACTCCTTCCGACATTGAAACCACAGACCATAACCTCTTATGATACCATCCAAACGCCAGAGTTACAATCCGTTTCTGCAGTGTCGCGTCACTCGCTGGTCGCAAGCGCTCCTTCAATCTCGGCAAAGATCTGCTCGTCCTCAAAGCCCGACTGAGTGGCCACGCCGGCGGGGCAGGCAGCCACACACGTCCCGCAACCTTTACACAGAGCCTCCTGGACGACAGAGACTCCTTTCTCATCATCGAATTCGATGGCCGAGTAAGGACAAAGAGCCAGGCACGTCTTGCACCCTGCGCAGAGCTCCTCGTCTATGTACGAAGTAATGGGCTCGAGCTCAAAAGTGCCCTTGTCGGCCAGGGCCAGCGCCTCGGATGCGGCGGCTCCTGCCTGCGCGACCGTGTCAGGTATGTCCTTGGGCCCCTGACAGGTACCCGCGAGGAAAATGCCGTCGGAGAACGAAGAAACCGGTGCCAGCTTTGGATGTCGTTCCAGGAAGAAGGCATCGCGACTGCAAGAGATATTGAAGATCTTTGCGAGTTCATTCTGATCCATTCCCGGCTCGAGAGCGGTCGCGAGGACTATCATGTCAACGGGAACTCGTCTGATGAGACCAAGCAGCGTGTCCTCGACGACTATTACCAGCTTTCCGTTTTCCTCGGCGGCCTCCGCGAAATCGGTGACCTCCGCTACTTTACCTCGAACGAAGTTCACATCTTCCGCGAGGAGTCTCTTGTAGAACTCCTCGTACCCCTTCCCGAAACACCTCATGTCGATATAGAAGTTGTAAACTTCTGCGTTTGTTTTTTCCTTAATGAGATGCGCGAACTTGAGGGAGTACATGCAGCAAACGCGCGAGCAGTACTCGTTGTGGTTCTCGTCCCTGGAGCCGACGCAGTGCACGATACCGACCGATTTCGGCTCCTGTCCATTGGCAAGAAGGATCTTTCCACCAGTGGGGCTAGAAGCGTTGGCGAGTCTCTCGAACTCCAGACCGTCTATGACGTTATCGAGAGCACCGTATCGGTAAGTGGGCATCTTCTTGGCGTCGAAGCTCTTGAATCCCGTCGCAAGAATGATCGTACCCACTTCGAGCTCGACAATCTCGTCCTCGACCTCGTGATTGATCGCCTCCTTGTCGCAGACCTTCTCGCATATCTTGCACTTCCCGGTCTTGAAGTGGATACAGGCTTCCTCGTCAATATAAGGAACCATGGGCACGGCCTGCAGGATGTCGATTCTTATTGCCGTCGTGGGCCCGAGATGCAGTTCGTCGTGAATGACCTTTCTTGCCCTGAGATCCTCGAGTGTTATGCACCCGGTGGGGCAGTAGTAAGCGCACGCCCCGCAGCCGATACAGGCCTCGGAGGGTTCCCCGAAGGGAGGAAGCACCGTTCGATCCTTGCCTCGTTCGATGAAGCCGATCGCCTCGGCGCCCACAACGTCACCACAGGCTCTCACGCAGAGCCCGCAGAGTATGCACTTCTCGTCAGGATCCTTTATCTCAAAGCGGGTCTTCGAGATACCGAGATCCCGCGCTATCTCCTGCACCGGCTCGGCAGCAGGTGCCTGGGCCATGAGCATCTCTACGTTCAGCCTGCGCGCCTCGAGGGTCCGTTCGGAGTCGGTGAGAACCTCCATGCCGTCTGCCACGTTCGTGTTGCACGCGGTGACAAGGTCCACTTTCCCAGCCACCCGCGTCTCCACGACGCACACACGGCAGGCCGCATACGGCTCGAGGACAGGATGGTAGCAGAGGGTAGGGATCTTGACGTCAAGCTTCTCAGCGGCCTTGAGAATCGTGGTCCCTTCCTCGACCTCAGTATTCTTTCCGTTTATCGTGAGAGTTACCACTGCCGATACCTCCTTATTCGACCTTCACGGCGCTGAAGTTGCAGACATCGTAGCAAACGCCGCATTTGATGCATTTCTCCTGGATGATTCTATGGGGCTTGCCCTTCTCGCCCAGTATGGCTTCGGTGGCGCAGTTCCTGCGACACATTCCGCACCCGTGGCCGTCTTTGACACAAACGCTCTCGTTTATCGTGTACACGTTGAGCTGACGGCAGGCGTGTGCAGGGCATTTCTTGGACCTAATGTGAGTCTCGTACTCGTCTCTGAAGTAGCGCAGCGTCGTGAGGACAGGATTGGGGGCAGTGTTGCCAAGCCCACACAGGGCCGAATCCTTTATGGAGTGCGCAAGCTGCTCTAGAAGCACGAGGTCCTCCTCGGAGCCCTTGCCTTCGGTGATGCGGGTTAGTATGTCGAGCATGGCCTTCGTGCCCTCACGACACGGGGTGCACTTCCCGCACGACTCGTCCTGTGTGAAGGAAAGGAAGTACCTGGCCACGTCGACCATGCAGGTTTCCTCATCCATGACTACCATTCCGCCCGAACCCATCATCGAGCCGGCTTCCGTGAGGCTCTCGAAATCAATCGGTAAGTCCAGCTTCTCCTTGGGAATACAACCGCCCGAAGGCCCGCCTGTCTGTACGGCCTTGAACTGCTTGCCTCCAGGTATCCCTCCTCCGATATCGTAGATTATCTTTCTCAGCGTAATCCCCATCGGTACCTCGACCAGCCCCGTGTTATTGATCTTGCCCACGAGGGAGAACACCTTGGTTCCCTTGCTGGTCTTGGTTCCTATGCTCGAGTACCACTTGCCGCCACGGTTGATGATGACGGGGATGTTGGCCCAGGTTTCCACGTTGTTTATCAGTGTCGGCATAGCCCAAAGGCCTTTTTGAGCCGGATACGGGGGGCGCGGCCTCGGTTCGCCGAGTCTTCCCTCGATGGAGGCAATGAGAGCAGTCTCCTCGCCGCACACGAAGGCTCCCGCGCCACGATGCACCTTTATGTCGAAGTCGAACCCGGTGTTTAGGATGTTCTTTCCGAGAAGCCCGTACTCTCTGGCTTGATCGAGAGCAACGTTCAGCCTTTGAAGCGCCAGAGGATATTCGTTTCTGACGTAGACGACGCCTTCGTGAGCCCCGATCGCCTTGGCGCCTATGATCATCCCCTCGATGACGGAATGCGGATCCGCCTCAAGGATGCTCCTGTCCATGAAGGCACCAGGGTCGCCTTCGTCTCCGTTGCATATCAAGAACTTCTTGTCACCGTTTGTGCTGGCTGACTGTTGTACGAACTGCCACTTGAGCCCGGTCGGGAATCCGGCACCACCGCGGCCACGGAGTCCCGACGTCTTCACCTCTTCGACTATGCCGTCCGGGGTCATCTGAGTGAGGGCCTTTCCCATGGCGGTGTATCCGTCGCGCGCAATGTACTCATCGATTTTCTCCGGGTCGATGAGTCCACGGTTTCTCAGCGCGATGAGCACCTGGCCCTTGAAGAAGTCGATCTCGTTCAGAATCGGGACCGGCGTCTTCTCGTCGGGCGGGACGTACATCAGCTTCTGGACGGGTCTTCCTTTGAGAAAGTGCTCTTCCACCAGGTGAGGCACGTCGTTGATTGTCAGCTGCTGGTAGAAGATGTTTCCGGGCTGCACGACCAGGAGCGGGCCTCTCTCGCAGAAACCGTTGCAGCCCGTGGGTACGACCAGCACTTCATTCTCCATGCCCTGTTTCTTGATCTCCTTCTCCAGAGCCTCCTTTATCTCAAAAGCATGGTTGGAAACGCACCCGGTTCCAGCACACACCATAAGATGGAGTCTATAAGCTCGTTCCCTGGCTTTTGCTTCCATACGGTTACTCCTTAGACATGTCTGTCTTTTCGCTGCCTATACCAAGTGCGTAACTTGCGACGATCTTGCCTCCGAGGACGTGTTTCTCGACAATTTCCGTCACCTTCTTCGGGGTGAGCTCGACGTATTTCACCGGAGCCTGCCCTTTGACTTCAACCGTCGCCATGGGCTCTTTGCTGCAAAGACCAGCGCAACCCGAGTTGGTGACGAGAACGTCCTTCAGATCTCGTCCTTCGATTTCTTTCATCACGGCGCTCATGACGTCACGAGCTCCAGAGGCGATTCCACAGGTGCCCATGTGAACGTTTATCTTTGCTCTGTATTCGCCGCCGTCACGGAGAAGAACCGTTCTCTGAGTCTTTTCTCTTATCTTCTTGAGGTCTTCGAGGGTCAGTCTTGGCATGTTCGCCTCCCTATTTCCCGTATTTCTTGATGACGGCGGTGACCTTGGTGTGCGAGAGCTTTCCGTGGAATTCGTTACCCACCATGATGACGGGGGCGAGCCCACAGCAGCCGACGCAGCGAACGACGTCCAGACTAAAATTCATGTCCGGAGTGACATCGCCTGTCTTGATGCCCAGATCCCTCTCGAGTTTCTCGAGTATTAGCTGGGCTCCACGTACGTGACACGCTGTTCCCATGCAGACGTTAACTTGATGTTTGCCCTTCGGCTTCAGACTAAACGCGTTGAAGAACGTGGCAAGGCTGAGGACCCTGCTGAGAGGTATTTCCATATCCTTGGACACCCTGACGAGAGAGTCCTTTGGCAGGTAGCCGTGCACCTCTTGCAGATCCTGAAGAACTGAGATAACGGCACTTTTATCTCCTTCATACTTCTGCAAGATCTGAGTGGTCTTCTCCAGGATCATCTTCTCCTCCTTAGATTGTCCAGACCTTCTCTCACATTCTTCCTTATTATCTTAATCACCTCGGGCGAGTTGATCGGAGTACTGTCGAGCTGAGCCTTTATCTCTCGCGTGTCAAGGCAGTACTCCGAATCATCGACCTTGTGCACGTAGAGAAGATCGACCTCGGGGTGACCCGCTATCAAGGTCATGAGGGTCTGAGGCATGTCCCCGAGAGGTTTCGTGTCTATGTGGCTGGCCACGAAAGTGGCCGTCACCCTGGTTCCAGCGTTCGGTTTGGATTCGATGCGGAACTCACCGTTTGCCATTCTTGCCGCTTGGGCGAGCAACGGGAGCCCCAGACCGAATCTGCGAGTCTCCTTTGTGGTGAAGAATGGGTCCAACGCCATCCTGACAGTCCGTTCGTCCATTCCCTTTCCGTCGTCCACTATCTCCACGGTCAGCAGGTCCTTTTCGTTGTCTGTTTCGATTCTTATCTCAATACTGTGGGCCTCGGCCCTGATGGAGTTCTCCGCGATGTCGAGTATGTGCAACGACAAATCTCTCATTCGATCTCAAAAAACCACCGATTTCAATGAACCACTCTTCTCCCGAACTGGAACGACAGGGCCTTCTTGATTTCCCTGGTCGTCGGCTCTTCCATGTATAACGAAGTGAACCCCTTTCCGATATCCTCGAGGTAATGGGCGTCAGACCCGCACGTCAGCGGATGGTGCGACGTGAATCGCGTCAGCGCCTCCCCGTACGGAATTCTGGGCGAAATCTCCAGCGCGTCGAGCTCAAGATTCTCCGGTATAAACCCGAGCTGGCCGATGATGCTGAAACCTTCCCTGTCTATGTGAGACGCAATGGCCAACCCATCGAGAGCGTGGATGTTGTCCACGATCTCTTCTATGGACAGAGTGGAGGCGCCTATGAGAAGCCTGTCGTTGAAGCTCAACACCTCTCCTTCTTCGTTCACGACCACCTGCACCCCGAAGGCTTCCTCATCGTTCTTTCCGGGAAGGCACCCGTAGACTATCTCCTGCATTCTGGCGGCAGGTTCCGGCTCAGCGAACAGGGCCAGCACGTGGACTTCCTCCTGCGACGTAATCTCCAATCCCGGCAGCACGCTGACGTTGCATCCTGCCGCCGCAGCCCGGACGGCCGCCACGTTCTCTGCGGAGTTGTGGTCACAGATACCGATTATGTCCAGTTCTTCCATTTGGGCCCTTGCGACTATCGCTTTCGGACTCATCTCCAGGTCCGCGCAAGGCGACAGGCACGTGTGTATGTGCAAGTCTGCCTTGAAGGTCCTGAGCATCAGTTACCCTTTTGTGCTCAGCAGTGCGTAGAGCTTTCCGGAAACTACGAACGACGCCTCCTCCGTCTGCAGCAAGCACACTTTCTCTTCCGCGGCCTTTTGCGTCGTGTCCGCGTCGGGCTCTCGTGTGTTGACGAGAACGATCCCCGCGAGGTCCTTGAGCTTCGCCACGGCAACGACGTTCTGATGGGTCTGCAGCGTTATCCAGAGATCTCCTTCCTTGCTGTTTGCCATCACGTCGCTGAGAAGGTCACTCGTGTAGCCATGCGTCACGTCGCCGTCCAGTTTCTCCTTCCCCGTGATCACGCGGAAGTTGAGTTCTTGAACAATCTCTCTCAGTTTCATGTCCGTCTTCCGTCCGATTGCTTGTTCTTGTTTCCGGGGCGCGGCTTATTCAGCTCGACGATCCTGGGCAACTCTTCGGGTTCTTTCCTCCGCTGGGCGCCTTCCTGGGCCGTGATGACGAGGCAGCCTGTGAGTACGGCTTCACCAATGACCACGTCTTCGGCAAACGAGAGGCAGGTGGGCGAGCCACAGGCTCCGCAGTCGATCTTGGGAAGAGAATTGTAGATCTCCTCCTTTTCCCTCCTCTTCTGTATGGCCCTTGCCAGGTCTGTGTCGAGCGGCCTGAGTGGTCTCGGTTCGAGCACTCCCTTTCGCAGGAAATACGACTGTGCACAGCGTCTTCTCACGTCTCTGATGTCGGGACAGGCCTTGATTTTCTCGTATTCAAGGGTCTCGATGAGCTTGAGGATCTTGTTGTAAGATATGTAGCGGTTCTCGACCGTGAGCGAGCCGCCCACACAACCCTGCATGCACGAGTATGCCTCAACGAAGTCTATATTCTTCAGTTTGCCTTTCTCGATGTCATCGAACACCTGCAGTACTTCGGCGAGTCCGGACACCGCCAGCGAGTTCTTTATCCTGAGCGTCCGGCATATTCCTCCCACGATGGCCCAGCCTATCCCCAAGATACAGATGCTCTCCAGGCTCTCGCGATAACTGCCTTTCTCGACGCGTTCCATGGCCGACAGGAGAGGCGCGTACACGTCGGTGATAGAGATGGCTCCATCCAGCGACGATTTCCCTCTCTCGGCGGGCTGTCTGATGGATATCATCTTCACGGGGCAGGGCGTGATGTAAAACGTCCCTATCTCGTCCTCGCTCAACCCGTGTTCCCTCGCCTTTTCCCGCTTGACCTCGCGTGCCGCAATCTCCCTCGGCGTGTCGAGGGGAGACACGTTATCGATGAGTGATGGGTATCGGACTTGGATAAGACGTACCACCGTGGGGCACGCGTTGGAGATTACCGGCCTCGGTCCAGTGCGCTCGCGCAGGTGCTCCTGTATGGCAAAGCTGATCTCCCCGCACGTGGAAGCCAGGTCGAAACTGGCGTCAAAGCCAAGCATCGTTAGCCCGGCGAGCATCTCCTTGGGCAGGATTTGCCTTCCGAACTGCGCGTACAACGCAGGAGAAGGGATCGCGACCGTCATCTTGAACTTCGACGACTCGCCAAACGAGTCCGTCAAGGGCACAACGGCCCCGTTCGGGCAGACAGGTATGCACTCACCGCAGTCCACGCACCTGTCCTGGAGAATTCGAGCGACCCCGTTTCTCACCCTCATGGCCTGGGTTGGGCACACACGGATGCACTTCATGCGACCGTCGCACTTGTCCGGATCTATGCGGATTGAATGATAGTAGTGGTTCATGGTTCCTGAGTCTGATTCAGATAAAGGATGATCCCCAGAGAGGTTCCCTTCCCCGGAGTCGAGGCGATCTCGAATCTATCCGAGTTCTTTCTAATGTTCGGAAGCCCCATGCCGGCCCCAAAACCCATCTCCCGTATTTCGTCTGTCGCAGTCGAGTACCCTTCCTGCATCGCAAGCCGTATGTTCTCTATCCCCGGTCCCTCGTCGTCCAGCGCAATGCTAATGGAAGACGGTGTGAGGGTCAGAGTCAGCGTGCCCCTATTTGCGTACATCACCACATTCATCTCCGCCTCGTAGGAGGCGATTGCAGCGCGCCTGATGATTGATGGCGGGATCCCTATCTCCTGGAGTATCTCCTTCACTTTCGTTGATACGGTCCCGGCCTTGGCGAAGTCTCGACCGACAATCTGGAATACCTGTGACAGTCCATTCTCAGTGTCCATCACTGACTTTGTTCATAATCGAAGACGCCGGGTAGCCCGTGACTGAAAAGAAGACCGCTTGCCTTGTACATGGTGAACTGAGTAGAAATGATGGGAAGACTTTTCTCCCTGGCAAGCTCGACGCCTGCGGTGGCGGGAGTCTTGCCACGCACGTAGACGAGCGCTTTCGCGTCGACAATGATCGCAGTCCTGACTGACTGAGTGTTCGCGAGCCCCGTCAGAAGAACCATGCCGGGCCGCCCGAACGCGAGCACGTCGCTCATCAAATCAGAGGCACCGGCGCACTTCATGTCTTCGTCGAGATGATCCTCGCCGCAGACGACCGTGGCCTGGAGTATTTCCTTTATCTCGCGAAGCTTCATTACCCTGCTATTCTTTTGTAGCTGTCTTAATGATGACATCGCGCTTCTTTATCACTCTCTCGGACGGGGTGATGACCGTGGGACAGTTCTCCCAACAGGCGCCGCAGCCGTTGCATTTCTCGAGGTCGACGTACCGAGCCTTCTTTCTGAGCTTCACCTTGAAACTCCCGATGTGCCCGGAGATCTCTTGGACCTCGGTCCAGGTGAGCAGCTCGATGTTCGGGTGCCTTCCTACTTCGGACATCTTTGGTGTGAGGATGCACGCGGAACAATCGAGCGTGGGAAACGTCTTGTCGAGCATTGACATGTGCCCCCCGATGGAGGCCTTTTTCTCGACCAGATAAACCTTCTTGCCCGAGTTGGCGTAAGTGAGTGCCGCGTGAATTCCCGCGATTCCTCCTCCCACGATAAGTGTGGCAGGAGCAACCGGAACCTCTTTCCTCTCAAGCGGCTTGTGGAAAACCACGCGTTTGACGGCGGCCTCGACGAGGCGCTTCGCCTTTTCGGTCGCCTTCGTCTTGTCCTCGGTCACCCACGAGCACTGCTCTCTGATGTTTGCCATCTGAAAGAGGAACTGGTTTAGCCCAGCATCGGCGCACGCCAATCTGAAGGTAATCTCGTGCATCAGGGGAGAGCACGAGGATACAACCACTCGTGTAAGATTGAGGTCCTGAATGTCCTTCTTTATCGCATCCTGGCCCGGGTCGGAGCACATGTACTTGTTCTCCCTCGCGATGACGACATTAGGGAGCGTTGAAGCGAACTTCACAACCTCTTCGACGTTCACCGTGTGGGAAATGTTCGTTCCGCATTCGCAAATGTACACCCCGATCCGTTCCTTCCCATTCGTGCCCGGGGACGGCAAAGTGCTCTCGAGGGGCGTACCCGGATTGTCGGCGCGTTTATCCTTGTTACTGCGATTGAGGCTGGCATCATCTTTCATTATCTGCCTCCCATGTACTGCGTAAGTACTCTGTCAGCAGGAACGATCTCCTGGCCCAAAGCGACCTCCTGGCCAGTCATTCCCAAGGCGATACCGATAAGCTGTGTGAAGTACAGTATCGGAATCGAAAGACTGGTTCCGAACATGCTATTGACCTGATCCTGATATGCATCGAGGTTGAATTGGCAGAGAGGGCAGGTCGTCACGATGCAGTCGGCCTTGTCCTTGACCGCGCACTCGAGAAGATTCTTGGTGAGTCTGAGTGCCACTTTCTCGGCCGTCGTCATCAACATTCCTCCGCAGCACTTCGCCTTGAGAGGGTAATGAGCAATCTCGGCACCGAGCGCGGCAAAGAGCTTGTCCATCGTCACCGGAAATTCGGCGTCGTCGAACGTGGCGTTTGGTCTGGTGAGCTGACAGCCGTAGTAGGGCGCCACCCTCAGCCCGCTCAGTTTCACCTTTGCCTTTTGTGCAATGACGTCAATACCCACGTCGTTGACATAGACGTCGAGCAGGTGCCTTACTCTTGTCGTGCCGCCGTAGTTCAACTGAACGGCCGAGAGAGCGTCGTTTATGTCGGCCCTGAGTTCGTCGTTGTCCGTCAGGTAATCGTGGGTCTTGCTTAGGGTCGTGTAACAGGCGCTGCACACGGTCACGAGGTCTCTCTTTTGCTTTTCGGCAAGCGCCAGGTTGCGCGCGGAGATTGCGAATGAACGGAGCTCTCTGACTGACATGTAGTTCGTGGCTCCGCAGCAGTTCCAATCGTCAAGCTCGATGAGGTTGGCACCGAGCACCTTGGACACCTGTCGCGAAGAAATGTCGTATGCCTTGTTGGAGACCTCCAAGGAACAGCCAGGGTAATACGTGTAGTCCATTACCTGCCCTCCTTGCTGGCGAGCCTCTTCATGATGGTCGCAAGCTCGTTCTGTCTCTTTATCCTGCTGGCACGAAGCGAGAGCCTTCCACGTTTGAACAGCTTATAGCCCAGTGGTGCCATCTTTATCAGGCCGAAGGGATTCGTCTTCAGGTAGTACGTGGTGAGAAGGCTCAGTTCGGCGTTTCTCCCGTACTTGTCCACCAGTTTCACGAACTCCCTCGAGAGAACCGGTGCCGTCGCCCCACGGGCGTACAATCCGTATTCGGTGCCAAGTCGTTTCAGCTCGTACATTATATCGGTGAGCTTTATCCCAGACGGGCAGCGCACGGTACACGAATAACACGAAGCACACATCCAGACCGTGTTGCTCTTGAGAACCCTATCCAACATTCCGGCCCTGAAGGCGGCTATGATCTGGCGCGGCGTGTAATCCATTGCGTAGCTCGTCGGACAGGACGCACTGCAGGTACCGCATTGCAGGCAGAGTTTGATCTTCTCTCCATCCGGGATCGAACAAACGTCTTGAAGGAATTTCTCGCTCAATCGCGCCAGCGTGCCGGCAGGTAGTTGCATCTCAGCCACTCTCGTCCTCCTTGGGTTGTAAAGCCATTATGGAAAACGCATGCACGTAACCAGTTGCAGTAATGTATGTAACGGTGTATCTGACATGTTCTTGCCGTTTGCGGATATTTCCACAAGCTTGCATACCACGCTCGTCGTCTGCCTGAACGTCTGGTTGACAAAAAGGCGGCATCGATACAAGCGATGCGAATCCAAACGAATAACGATAACACTCGATTATCGAAAGTGTCAAGCTCGAAATTGCAGCATAAGTGATGTCGCTTGAAGACCCAGCGGGGTTGGAGGCATGCCGAGTCGAGAGCCGTTGGAGGGGGTCAAGAACGAGAGAGCAGAGGCAGTGCGGGGAGATAGGATAGAGGCCGCGCCTTCCACGGTAGAGAGGTCACGTCGAGATGAGCCACGTGCCCGCCACTTGCAGGCTCCTCTCAACAAAATGAACCTTCATTACTGCGGTTGCGAGTTGAGGCGCGGCCTCTATCCCTTCTACCTGACTGCAGTTGTCATTCTGCAGTTGTCATTCTACCTGTGTATTGTCAAACCCGACTGAATTGCGACATTCGGCATCATTTCCGCAAATTTCCAACCCCGGGTACTCGTCTTCCCGAATGGGCCAGCGTGTTGAAATACAAATAGATAGACGAATACTACCCTTGCAGAACGATGGATGAGCCGAAGGTCGCAAGTCCAGTTACCACAAGGAAAATTAGCACGATGTGCGCACCATGTCAATAGCAAAGTTTGGTCATGTGGAGCCAAGGCGATAATGTCAGGGTGTAACGCCAAAGGGAAGATGTCACCCCCGAGTGCTATGCTGTTGTTTTCTTTGGAGAAGGAGACACAGCAGAATCTGGTCAGCCCATGTTCAGAGAGTGAACAGCCGGCGCACAGCCGGTTTGCTCGGTCAACGGTCTTCGGGGGGGACGGACCGAGTATCGCTCGGGACTGCGCCGGCCCTC
>JAZDPI010000073.1:0-3964 GCA_043797775.1 Candidatus Eiseniibacteriota bacterium | reverse complement strand
ATAAAGATCATCCCTCTTCGCGAGAAATGCGCCGACTACGGTGTTTCGACGGCCGCTCTGGCGTCGCTGACCAGAACGTTTCTCACCGGAACCGTGGCCTCCAGGTACAGAGACAAGGACGAAGAGTATGACATAAGGGTCAGGCTTGCCGAGTCAGACAGAAGCAACGTCGAGAAGGTCGCCGGCCTTCTCATCAGAGCTAACGGTACGACGGTTCCGCTTGGCGAGCTTGCCACCATCAGCTATGACGAGGGGCCGACACAGATAGTGCGCAAGAACAGGCAGAAGATGGTCACAGTCAGTGCGAACATCTCACGCGGCACGATGGGCGGGCTCATAGGCCAAATCCGCAAGAGGACAGACGAACTTGACCTGCCCGCCGGATACAGAATCTACTTTGGCGGAATGGCGGAAATGATGACGGAGTCGTTTGCGTCCCTTTTCCAGGCGCTCATCCTGGCAGTAATCCTGACCTACATGCTGCTTGCAGCGATGCTCGAATCGTACGTTCATCCCTTTACCGTGATGCTGACAGTTCCGCTGGGAGTCGTGGGCATGATGTTTTCCCTTTTCATAACCGGCAGAACCATAAGCATATTCTCGTTCATGGCGTTGATCATGCTCGTCGGGATCGTTGTCAACAACGCCATACTGCTTCTCGACTACACCCGGGTCCTCAGAGAGCGCGGCTACGGACTCCGTGAGGCCATACTGGAGGCCTGTCCCACGCGCTTCCGTCCCATCGTAATGACGAACACTGCCACCGCCCTTGCGATGCTGCCTCTTGCGCTCGGCCTGGGCGCCATCGGCGAGCTGCGTGGCCCGATGGCCATAGTTTCCATCGGCGGTGTGCTTGTCTCCGCCGTGTTCACACTGTTCCTCATTCCCGTCATCTACAGCCTTCTTGACAGGATAAGCAGGATAGGAAGGAAGGCGGCGGCGTAGGACCGGGTGGTGAGGTGCGCGGTGCCAGGCGTGCGTGGTGGCTGGCGTAGGCGGCGCCCGGTGTGTGGTGCCCGGCACGTGCCGTCCGGTGTGTGGTGTACGGGGTGAGCGGGGTCTGTGATTCTCGTGGAAATCGCTTGCCCTGAAAGCCGGGTCGTTGATCTAAGGGTCGGGAGGTCGTGCGTCGCCTCGGATTCCCGCCTGCACTTCTTCTCCACCTTGCTCCAGGCGACGTGCCCTGTTCAATATCTCACGGATCTGCGTGTCTCCCCGCGCGCTCTGCCCCCCGATTGCGAAGTATCGTTCGAGCGACACACTCGCCTGCGAGTACAATCGCTGGCTGTATTGAACAAGCCCCCAGCGACGCCACGTGCTTGGGTCCTCCGGGGCTAAAACACGGGCGGCGAAAGCTGATACGATCGCGGCAGGAGGAAACTGTCCGCCGGCAAGAAGAATGTCCGCAAGCAGGGCGTGGGCCTCAGGATCCAGCCCATGGCGGCTGAGCACTTCCTGCATGAGCCCCGAGGCCTGCTCCCTGTCGCCGGACCCTGCCAGGGCCCGGACGGCGGCAAGCTCTCGTGTGGGGCCACGATCAGGGACAATCCCCGCTTCCCTCAGGAGTCGTACCGCGGAAACGGTGTCTTCGCGGGCCCATTCCACAAAGGCGAGGCAGTAAGCCGAGCTCTTGTTGTCGGGGTTTGACTCGAGAGAGAAGACCAGCGCGTCTCTTGCCAGCCCAAGGTTCTCGCTGAGAATGGCCCCGTTGGCAAGCCCGGCAACTGCGTAGTCCCCGGTGGCCTCCACAAGCCGCTCCCCCTGGCCCTTGAAATAGAACAACGGCCCGCCCCGCGCCTTGTCGAGAGAAAACTCCCTCAGGTAGTGGCCGTGCAGACTGCTGTCCTGATACGCCCAGCGCACTATGGGGCCCGAGTGCCAGATTGTGTAGCCTGCGATATCAAAAAAGAAGAAGGTGCTTCCCTCAGGAACCGTAGGGCGAGTTTCCTTGAGATTTCTGACGTACGATTCAACGATTCTCGAGCCGCGGCTGAACCACCAGCCATTCATGTGAGACTGTGCCGACCAGGCTCCAGGACTTCCCGCGAATTCATCCACCCGGCGAGCGCCGTGCGAGGTCCAAGCCAGAGAGACCATCAAAACCAGGGCCACCCAACGTGGGAACCTGGCGGCCCACGATCCCAGTGCTAGTGCCACCCCCGCAATCGCGAATAGATAGTAGTACGCGCTCCATATCCCTGCCACCAGCGCCACCGGCAGCGCGCCCAAAAGGGCCCAGGCGAGCCCGAGCATCGGAGGGAAATCGGTGGAGCCCCGAGTTTGATTGCTTCCACCGCTTTCAGAGGCCGTACGGGACGACCGGCACAGGAGTATCGCAATCACAATCGGTAGAAGTGCCAGCACGGGCGGGAAAACAGCAAACTGAGAGCCGAACTCTCCAGTTCGCCACTCCAAACCCAGCGTGACCCGACCCAACTGGACAAGCGCGGCCAGGAATCCCCCTGCACCGAGCTCGAGCTGCACGCCGGGTGCTACGACTCGCGAGCCGAACGTCATCCACAGAATGCCCCAGGGAACAAGCACCCCCAGAAGCGTCGCGGCACGATGGAACGCCTTCTTCCAGGACCGCGTCTCCCAGTGAGCCAGCAGAACTGCAACGAAGGGAGTGAGGACAACAGTTTCTTTGCACAACAGTGCAAGGAACAGACTCACTGCGGCCCACCAGGGCCTTCTCTTAAGAAAAAGCAGTATGGCTGCCAGTCCACCCGTCAGAGAAAGCAAGTCCTGACTTCCCGACGTCCACAGGAGGGGAAGGTCGGCCGAGTAGTGAAGTGCAAGAAACCCTGCCGCGAAAGCCCCTGCCACCTGGCCCGCCAGGCGGTTCACAATGAGAAACAGCAGTGCCAGGCAAGCGAGGAAAAGGCACAGACCGCAAGCGTGGAAGACGACGGGTGATTCGTGACCGATGTGTGCGATCAGCCAGAAATAAAACTGGCGGCCCAGCGGGCGAAAGAAATTCCCGAGCGGATCAGTCGAGAAGAAGGTTTCTATCAGGGGTTTGAAGCGGACGTGGTCCAAAAACACGTAGTCGTCTGCAAAAAACGGGGCCTTGAGGGCAGGGGCATGCAGCAGGAACCCGCCACCCAATATGAAAGCGAGGGTGTGCCACGGCTTAAACCGAACCCTGCCCAAAACCGCTCTGAATCGAAAGCGGCTTCCGGGAGCACGCCCACCGTGACCCGCGATTCTTCTGTGCGACTTCGTCTTTGTTCTGCCCACTTTCTTCCGTCCGCCGAAGGGCCGATGCAAGACCGCAATTGCCCTTCCCGGTGCAGTGTATCCCGGCGCCTTCGACAAAGTCAAACCCCAGGCTGCGCCGCACGCAACCTTTAGCCTGCGCACTGCATCTTTATAGAAGGAGGGGATCGACCGCCGATTGCGGGGACGAACCGGCTGGTTACGGGGGCGACCCGCCCGGTTGTGGGGATGAGCCGGCCGGTCGCGGGAACGGACCGACCGGTTGGCGGGCGAACCCGTCGAGTGCGTGGACGAGTCGGCTGGTTACGGGGTCTCGTCGAGTCTGCCCAGGGCCCGCTCATGGCGATGGTCAGCCGAAGGGGGATGAGCGATAACGCGGCGCTTGTGGAGATCAGAGTCGAACAAGCAGACGGCCAGCTCAAGATAGTGACCAAGTACCCCGAGCGGGGGATCGGCAGAAACGCGAACGTCTCCGTTGACTACGTTCTCACCATTCCGGCGAGCGCGGACGTGGCGATCAAGACCGTCAGCGGCAACGTCAAACTGGAGAGGTTGAGATAGCGAGCACGAACACGGCCGCCTCAATACTCACAAAGGCGCGGCGGATTCGCCGGTTTGACGTCCGCACTCAGGAAGGTGCAGCAAACTTGTCGGTTTGACCCTCACGCACTTTCTCTGCTAGACTGGGTGTGCGTTGCGAGTATGGCTGACAAGGTGGCCGTAATGTTGAGACTGCGATCATTCC
>JAZDPI010000069.1:0-2228 GCA_043797775.1 Candidatus Eiseniibacteriota bacterium | reverse complement strand
CCCTCGCGCGCTTCAACTCATCTCTCATCTCCTCGATGAGGGAGAAATTGCTGACGCCCTTTATCTGGAGGAGAATGCCCCTGACCCATTTCTCCTCTCTTGCGCGCCTCAGTTCCTCAAGAATGGGCATTCCACCCTTCTGACTGCCCCCGAGCGTGAACAATCCCTCCGAAGGCTGGTCCCTGAGATTGCCTTCCACCTCTACCTTGACCACCTTCTCCCCGGGCTGAACGACCGAGCGCTGGAGCTCACTCGTCGTCGAGAGGCTGTAAGAGCTCAAATCGTCGCCGTTTTTCACGTCCTCGGAGGAGTACCCCACGGAGAACCACGGAAAGCTGAATCCGACGGCGAAGCGCACGTCTTCGTCTCTAACGCCGGCGTGGAGGAGGAGCCCGTTGATCGGCTCCACCTCGATGCCGTAGCGCACCTCAAGGTCGTTGAAGCCCATCTCTTCGTTGAACTCGGTGTCGAACGTGAGCGTGAGCCTGTTTCCGAGGGGCCTCACGCCGGCGCCGACCTCGTAGAAGCGCTTGAGAAGCTGCTCTCCGTATCTCGGCTGATTGAGATTGCTTGCCTTGGCTCCCAGCGAGAAGTGTGCGCAAGGCCTCGCGAGCGCCGCCGCACCGTATGTGAATACCGTGGCCTCGCCGTCACCCGTGTCGAGTCCCTTCATCTTCCGCCAGCTCCCGAAGTAGCCCATTCTCACCCCGCGCCAGACGTTCGTGGCCGCGCCCGTGAGAATCGCTCTTTCTTCCAGGCAGGTGCCCGGCGGCTTCGATCTGCTGAAGCCCAACGACATTGACTCCCCCTGAAGGGCGAGCTGGGTCAGGATTTGCCTTTCACCCAGTTGGGTTCCGCCGTAAAAGCCGCCTACTCCCGTGCGCAGGCCTATGGCGGCAGGGTTGGTGAAAATGGCCTGAGGGCCGTCGCTCGTGGCGATGCTGGCCCCGTCGGGAGTGATGGGCGACGGGGAAGACTGCGCGCACAGGGCCGCCGGGAACAGAGCCATATGGAGCAAAGCAAATGTGACGCCCAGGGTCAGAGCGAGGCATAGGGCTGCCGCGTGCCCCATTCGAGCCATCCCTCTGATTTGAGCTACGCGCTGCATTTGAGCCGCTCGTCTGAGCCGAGCCAGGCCGTCAATCAGAGCCACGTCGTTCGTCCAAGCCATGCCCTTCATGTCAGCAACCCCTTTCATTTGAGCCTCCTTAAGGCACGTGTGGATCTATCAACGTCGGACGTACGCTATCAACGTCAAACGTGTACCGTCAACGTCAGCGCACACTATCAGCGCCGGACGGCACACCGTCACCGTCAGACGTACACTATCGGCGTCAAACCTGCAAGCAGTCGATCGCTACGCGTCAAGAATCTCTGCTTTGGGGGACCGCTCTCGACCAGAGGACACATGCAATCGCCGTCACCACGATCTTGAGAATGAGTGGAACACACGACGCTGTGCGGCCCAACGGAGTCACTCTGAACCTCCTGTCAAAACAACGCTCTCATTGCCCATCCCCCCGAATGTTACGAAGATGGCCCTGGGAAGGTTTCCCCGGGACAGGAGACACCGGTGGGGGCGGTTTTCCTCCGCCCTTCCGGCGCTTCCCTCCTTTTCATTGACTTTGCTAACGTTATGGCGTATAATGCAGTTGGACGTGTGGTGGGGCCTGTGTCTTTTTTTGCAGGTCACAGAGCTTCATTCCGCGGCACTTCGGGGCCCCTTGTTGTGGTGCGGGGTTGATCATTTTTTATCTTCCGCGCCCTGCGGTTCGTCTTCTGTGTTTCCTCCTGTGGAGCACGTTGCAAGAAGGAGCTGGTGAGAAATGGTTCATCGCAAGGCGGTCGTGGCGATGGTCTTTCTCGCGGCACTGTTTTTCCTCTCAGCTTCCTACCTCGATGCTGGCGCAGGTACGCTAGGAGCCAAGCATCGTTACAGTGCCGAGGAAAGTATCTTCGTCTCATTCCGTCATGGCGGATCAGTATTCTCAACCTGCGGGGATCCGGATGAGATAGCCACCGCGAACTCGAGCACGCGCGTGAGCACACACAAGACAAGTGGGCTCGGCGGTCCGGATGGCTACATTCGTGCGTGCCCGAATTGGACGAACAACTGGAACAGTGTCGTCCTCGGCAACCATGGTTTCCTGCAGTACTTGCTTCATCGTTTGGAAGCGGGAGCGTTAGGGGTTCACTGATTTCGTCCGCCTGAAGTTGGAGAGCGTTTG
>JAZDPI010000068.1:0-11356 GCA_043797775.1 Candidatus Eiseniibacteriota bacterium | reverse complement strand
GTCAAGTTCAGAACGCGCGAATACGAAGGCACGGACTCGGATCCGAAGCTATACGTGTGGACGGACGAGGCCGAGCAGCCACAGCACAACACGCCCAGAAAGCAGCGGATACGCGATTCCTCTGCGCCGCAGTAGAGTGCGCCCAGGACCGAGCGGGCCCGGAGCTCTCAGGTAGTGCAACCTATTCTACGTCACCGGCCGTGCTTCTTCAAGGGGGTGAGGTTGGAAGGATCGTAAGGCTCTATCCCCACATCGCGCAAGTGTGGCATGTGGATATTGAGACGCTCCACGAAACCGGCGTAGTCTTTGCGTTCGACGGCAGTCCAAGCAGCCTTGGCCAGTGCATAGAGCCTTGGGAAGGTGAGAGAGTCACGGCTCTCTTGAGTGACGGCATCCGTGGTCCACAGATTGGCCTGGATGCCGAGGACGGCCGCTTCTGCTGGTAGCGTGACAGCCAGGGAATCGGGAAAGGAGTAAACCGATTGAAGCGAGTTGATGAGAGATGTCGCGCTCTTGCGCCCCCTGGCGGACTGAGAAGCATCCTGGGCAAGATCGAAGAAGCACGGCATGACCGGGCAGAGAACCACGGAAGTACCCCTCTCCAGAGCGGCCCTCAACTGGGCCGTTGCAAGATGCCGCCACCAGAAGAGAACCACCTGGTCTGCGGGAATCACCTGTTCGACCCCCTCCATCCAGAGCCCGGCTTTCCTTCCGAGCGACGTCACGAAAGCAGCCATTCGCCGCTTGAAGTGAGCCTCCACGGCACGGAGGTCCTTGAGGCTTTCCCTGGCCATGAGTTCCTTCACCTCCGGCAGCTGCGACCACGTCTCCCAGCCATAGTCCACCTCGTCCCCCCCCAGGTGCAGGACGTCAGTCGCCGGGAAAAGGTCGGCAACCTCACCCAGAATGGTCTCGAGATAGCTGAAGGTCGCCTCATTGGCGGGATTGAAGGTCGGCACAACGCGCTCGCTGCTGCCGCCGGCCGAGTACTCGGGGTAGGCGCGGTTGGCCGCGGCGGCGTGCCCCGGCATGTTGATCTCGGGGACAACCACGATTCCCCGTTCTCGGGCGTATGAAACGATCTCACGTATCTGCTGCTGAGTGTAGAACTCGGGTACGGCACGCCTCTGTGCCCCTCTCGGCAGAGCTCCGACCTCTGCCAGCTTGGGGAGTCGCCTTATTTCGATGCGCCACGCGGTTTCGTCCGTAAGGTGCCAGTGGAATCGGTTCAACTTGAGCAGTGCCATGGCGTCGAGCAGACGCTTCACTGCGCCTTCGCCGGAGAAGCTTCGTGACTCATCGAGCATGAATCCCCGCCACGCAAACCGCGGTCGGTCCGTGATCTCACAGCACGGGAGGACCCACTCGTCTCGCCGCCCACCGGCCCACGCAAGCTGCCTGAGCGTTTGAACGGCATATAGGAGACCGAGAGGTTTCGCGGCGCTCACCTCGACCGAGCGTGGCTTCACCGAAAGCCGGTAGCCTTCGGCCCCAAGCTCTTTAGCCAACCTGGCATGGGTCGTCAGCTTGACTCTGGAGCGGCTCCGTGAGCGGGAGACTATCTCCGGGCCACCATCCACATACACCGCGCCCGCCGCAAGGCCGCCAGCGTTACGGAATCGGCACTCACTTCCAACCTCGGGCCGGAGCGAAAGACGCCTTCACGCATCTCGATGAAGGCAGGTCGGGGAATAACAGGAACCTCAGATGCCGCCACTGTGGCTGCAGCAGCGACCAAGGTCGCAAGGCAAGACGCAACTCGATGCAAGATCATTTGTCAACCCCGCGAGTGTTGGACGGACATGACGTGGGAATCCCTTTTTACCACATCTTACCCGCAGCTTCGATGATTTTCCAGCGTTACCGACTCACCTCGCCCTGCACAGAACTCTGTCCCCCGCCGCCAACCTCAATCTTGCCTTGAGGTTGGCAGCGTTTTGTGGTATACTAGTCGCTTGGGACGGATGGAATGCTCAAGACGGTGGTTCACCAGATGCCCAGTGCATCACAGCGAGTAACGCAGTGCCCGCTTTCGACTCTGCAGCTTCTGTTGCTACACAGCCTGTCAGTTGGAGGCCTCGTCGCCGTGCGGCGAGGCCTTTGCCGGGGCCGACGAGGTCGTCCTCGTTGGCGAGACCGTTGAGTTCCTGGGAACGGGCTCGGCTCCGGACGGGGAGATCGTAGAGTATGCTTGGGACTTTGAATCTGATGGTGTCGCGGATTTTGTCTCTACAACGGCAGGTTTCACGACTCACAAATTCAGCGCCGAGGGAGACTACAAATGTGTCCTCACCGTGCTGGCGGGGCGGCATTCTCAACAGAGAATGTGATATGGAGATGAGCAACTGCACAGTGAGCGGCAACTTTTCAGCCTACAGGGCCGGGGGTCTCTTCTGCGAATCATCTGAGACCGCCGCTGGATCAGAACATCACTTACGCCAGAAAGGTAAGAGCTGAAATGAAAACGACCGCGGTTGTTCTGCTCGCTGCCGCCTTGCTGCTCCCGGGATTCTTGCCGTCACGGGCCGAATCGGCCGTGCTGATCTCGGAGCTGTGCGACCCCCGGTACAATTACGCGACCGACCGATTCATCGAGATATACAACTCGGGTACCTCTACCGTCGATCTCACGGGTTGGAGGTTGGTTGCGGTCGCCAACAGCGTTGACGCATTCACGTGGTACCTCTCGGGCAGCATTGCTCCGGGGACGGCCCTGGTTGCGGGCGATCAGAATACGGTCGTCGTGTTTCCCGTTGCCTTTCCCGACGACGCGTGGTCGGGAAGCAACGGCAACTGGAACGGCAAGGTCAGCGACGGTGCCAAGCTCCTCAACCAGGGTGGGACTATCCTCGACTACGTTGTCGCCACGGGGACGGCGTTCGAGAACGCCGACTACGTGAGAAAGCCGGACGTCCTCGTTCCCAACACCGTTTACACTCCCTCCGAGTGGACCTCAACGCCCGTGAACCTGGCGACCGACGGCACTCCCGGCGTTCACAATGCGACGCCTCCTCCACCGGGGCCGACGATTTCCAACATCATCACAGCCCCCGCGTCCCCTTTGTCGGGAGAGGCGGTCAGCGTCAGAGCGGACGTCACCGATTCGACGGCAAACGTGACGTCTGTATCTCTCTTCTGGGGAACGACGGCGTCGTCGCTTCCCAACGAGATCGGAATGTCGGTGTCGTCGGGGGACACTTACGAGACGGACACGCCGATACCCTCCCAGCCCGAGGGCACGACGGTCTACTTCAAGGTCCGGGCGAACAGCGACCTCCCCTCCACGAGTACGTCCGACCTTCTCAGCTACACCCTGCCTTACGACGTCGCCATCCACGAGATCCAGGGCGAGACAGCAGCTTCTCCCTACGACGGCGCCGGAGTCGTCACTCGCGGTGTCGTGACGGCGCAATACGGTTCCTACTTCGTCATACAGGACGGGAGCGGCCCCTGGAACGGCATGTGGGTGCGAAGCACGGCCGCGCCGACGGCCGGGGATTCTCTGACCGTCCGAGGCCGGGTCACGGAGAGCGACGGCTCCGGAAACGCCGGCAATACTCTTCTCGTGGACGTGGTGATAATGAGCGACTCTCCGGGAGGCACTCTCCCCACCGCCGCTGTTGTGTCAACTGCCGCTGCTTCCTCGGAGGCGTACGAGGGCGTGTTCGTCCAGGTCACGAATGCCGTGTGCACGAGTCACGACCTGGGCTTCGGCGAATGGGCGGTGAACGACGGGAGCGGTACCGTGCGCGTGGATGATCTTGCATACAGCTTCTCCCCAACGCTCGGTTCGTCATACAACGTCGCGGGCCCCGTCACGTACAGTAACGGCTATTTCAAGATAGAACCCAGGGGCGCCGGCGACGTCACGTGGACGGGAGACGAATCGGCCCCCGTCGTCTTTGCTGCGATGGCAACCAGCGACACGACCGTTCTTGTGAGGTTCTCCGAGGCGGTCGAGCAGATCAGTGCGGAAATGAGCGAACACTACGCGGTCGACGAGGTCTCCGTCAAGAACGCGGAGCTCGATGGCGGTCATCCGGACCAGGTCATCTTGACGGTATTCTCCATCTCGGCCGGTGGGCACACGCTGGAAGTCAGCGGTGTCGCGGACCTCTTCGAGAATGTCATGGACACCGTCAGTGTAGTGTTCAACTTCATCGACAACAGCATTCCTGAGGGGTACTACGACAGCGCCCAATACCTGTCCGGCGAGCCGCTGAAGGCGGCGCTTCACGACATCATCAAGAACCATCCTGTCCATAGCTACGCCTATGCGTGGACCGCCTTCTGGACCACCGACGACAAGCCCAACGGCAAAGTGTGGGACATCTACTCCGACGTTCCCGGAGGGACGCCGCCGTACGAATACACTTTCGGCGTGGATGAGGGCGGCATCGGAGGCGTGGAGGGCACGGGATATACGCGCGAACATTCCTGGCCCAAGAGCTGGTTCGGAGGCGAGATCTCGCCGATGTACTCGGATCTGTTCGCGCTGTATCCGTGTGACGCACACGTCAACGGCAACAGGGGTGCCTATCCTTATGGAGAGGTCGCGGCGCCGGAATGGATATCACTGAACGGGAGCAAGCGGGGGGTTTGTTCGTATCCCGGTTACACGGGAATTGTTTTTGAGCCCATCGACGAGTTCAAGGGCGACCTTGCACGCACCTATTTCTACATGTCCGTCAGGTACTACTCGGAGGACGCGGCCTGGCCGGGGAGCCCCATGACGGACGGCGCAGAGCTTCTCCCCTGGGCCGTCGACATGCTTCTGGGGTGGCACGCGGAAGACCCCGTCAGCCAGAAGGAGGTGGACAGAAACGGCGCAGTGTACGCGTTGCAGAATAACCGCAATCCGTTCATCGACCGCCCGGAGTTCGCCCCCATGATGTTTGCCGTCGTCGCGGTGGAGGATCGGAGCGGCAGCCCAATCGTTGCAGGACTGGGGCAGATTTATCCCAATCCATTCAACCCTGTGACGACGATTCGATACTCCATTTCCGAGGCCTGCTTCGTTACCCTCGCGCTGTACAATGTGGCAGGAGAGAAGGTGGCCACGCTCGTGAACGCCTCCAGGGCCGCCGGAAGCTACGCGTGCAGATACGACGCGGGCAGTCTCAGCAGCGGCGTATACTTCTGCAGGCTGGAGGCCGGCGGCCTCGCCTGCACGAGCAAGCTCGTCGTCCTCAAGTAGTGCGGGTGTGCTACTCAGGCCATGTGCCGGGTCGGAGAGAGCTCAAGAACCTATCACAGGGCAGGCAGAGTATCCCCTAGAGGTGGACTTCCCGGTTCCCCTTGGTTCACCCCCAGGCGCGTGGGGCCAATGTGCCCGGCAGAGAGCGCGCTGTTCTGGTGAGCTTACAACGAGCGGGAAGCAGTTGAAGCCCGATTGTCGAGTCATCTTGGGCTCGATAACCGGGCTTCCTGCTCGAGAAAGGAGTACTCTACTTCTTCCAGTAATCCTTGATGATGCGTGACGCCGAGTCCCTGCCACCCAGGCCAAAGGCCAGTGCCAGTGCCAGGGCCACCGCGCCGAAAATTATGAGAAACGCGCCTCTCACAATCTCCGCGCCTACGTTGAGCTGGAACAGTGTGACGGAGAGTACGAAGATGAGGATGCCCCACTTGGCAATCCTGCCGAATGTTTCCGCGTTTTCCACGCCTATGTTCTTGAAGTACGTAACCACCACATGGTACATGAACCTTGCCAGGTACAAGCCTACGATCAGCACCAGGACGGCCACTACGACATTGGGCACGAACAGAATGATCTCGTTGAATAGCTCCGAGGCGATTCTCAGGCCCAGGCTGTTGAATGCGGCGGAGAGAACGATCAGCATGACTAGCCAGTAAAGCAAGACCCCGACAGTCTCACAGGCCGAGATCTTCACGCCACCATCCCGCAGGAATTTCTCAACTCCCGCCTTCTCCGTGAGGACGTTGAAGCGGACCACTTTGAGCGACTTGATAACCAGACCTTTGATTACTCTCGCGACTATCCACCCTACGATAAGGATGACAATCGCCCCGATCAGATTGGGTAGGAAGCCTGCAAGCTGACCGAAGAACTCCGTGTAGGATTCCCGCAGAACGTCGGTTAGTTGGTACATGGTGAACCTCCTTTCGGCTCAGAAAGCCTGCTCTGCACAGACTCCAATAGTCGAAGCCGTGCAACCCACAGTAATGGATAGCCCGGGTATGCGGTGGAGTCAAGAGGTTTCTGCGTTGAGTGGCCACGCGGCGCCGAACCTGCATCCTCGCCCCACCGGAAAGACTCGACGTACAGCGACGGCGTCCCAACCTCGACAGGGATAGACTGGTTTTCCGGGCGCCGATGCGCAGCTTCCCACGAGTGCCGGGGCAAGACCGGCCTTGCTCGTGTGTGACCCGCCCGTTGTCCGCGAGGCGCTCGTGGCAGCCGACACCTACGCCGCTACGATCGCTTCTTTCTTCTTCTCAGCGATGGTGGAAAGTACTGTTCCGGAGACGAGCGTGCAGAAAAGCTGGAGGGTCTTCTTGTGATCGCTCACGAAGACACCCTGCTTGGGATGTCCCATCGTGATGACGCCCACCGAGCGGCCGAAGGCGATTATGGGCACGGCAAGGAAGGAACCCAGAGGCGGAAGCCCGTCCTTTTCCGGGCGGCGGAGCTCCCTAACGAGCACAAGCCTCTTCTCTCTGGCGGCCCAGGCCGAGAGCCCCTGCCCCAGGTCGAACTGCACGCGCTCGATAAGGTCCTGCGGATAGCCGTACGTGGCTTCCAGTTGGAGTCTGCCCGTGTCCTCTCTCAGAATGAAGATCGCACCATTCTGAAACGGAATCAGATCGCGCAATATCAGAAGGCACCTTTCGAGCGCCCTCTCCTCTCTGGCGGGCGATGAAGCCACCCGGGAGACGGCTTCCCAGCAGGCAACGGTTTTTTCGAGCTTGCCGTGCGCGCGCCGCGAACGAGATGCGCGCGCGGTACGCTTTGCCCCCGGACGACTCCGGCCGGACGACGCCCCGGACCTATTTGTCGGCCTCCTGTTCGCCCGGCCTTTGGCTGCCGGACGGCGGTTCGTTCTCTTTGCTGTCGAACGCTTCATACCAGCACCTTGGCGACTCTCGTCTTGAGCCTCGAGATCGCCTTCGTGTGGACCTGTGAGGCCCTGGATTCCGAAATGCCCAGCACCTGCCCTATTTGCTTCAGTGTAAGTTCCTCATAGTAGTAAAGCGCTATGACCAGTCTCTCCTGCTCGGGAAGACCGTTGACGCAGCCCAGCATGATTTCCTTCGACTCTTCCTGCTCCACCACCTCCAGCATGTCCACCGCATGCGGATCCTCCAGCACCTCGGAGAGCTCCACGTGGCCACACTCCTCATCCAGATGAACCGGTTGATCGATGGAGAGCAGGACTCTGCCCCTCATGGCCTCCCCGACCCTCCACATGTCCTTTGAGCTCAGGCTGAAGCGCGAGGCAATCTCGTTCTCGCCCACGCTTCTCCCCAGCTTCTGTTCCAGACCCTGAAGCTGTTTCTGGAGGTCTCGTGCCTTTCGCCTGGTGCTGCGGGAGGCCCAGTCGAGCGCGCGGAGCTCATCGAGGATCGCGCCCTTGATGCGCCACATCGCGTACGTTTCGAACTTCGTCCTTTTGCCTGAATCGTACTTGCGAAGGGCATCGATGAGTCCGATCACGGCCGCGTTCCTCAGGTCCTCCTCGTCGATTGACTTGGGCAGCTTGAACTTGATGCGGTCCACGGCTGACTTGACGAGAGGTAGATACTTCTCTACCAGATCTACCTCGTCTCTCCGGCCGTGCGACCTTTGCCTTTTCACGGTGCAAGGAGCAAGAATCGAAGATTTGACACAAGCCACTTCAGTCACGCTCCTTCATCGAACCCTGGCTGTCCCCGCCGCGGGTGCGCCCTCTCTTGCACAAGAACTTCCGCCCGCCGAGCGTCTCTTTGCTCTCCCGCCTCGGGAGGCCTGCAAGGCCGTTCTCAGGCACTCTTTGATCTCGTCTACCTTGAACGGCTTTGAGAAACATCGGATGGCGCCGGCCTTCCGGGCGCTGGCCATGACTTCTGGAGAGCCGTAGGCCGTGATGAGAATCGAGTGCAAGGACGAGTTCTTTTTCCTCGCCTTGTTCAGAAGCTCTATCCCGTTCATGCACGGAAGTCTGAGGTCGGTGATGAGCACATCACAATGCTCGATGCCCATTTCAAGGGCTTCTTCGGAGCTGCCTGCGGTCAGGGTCTCGTAGCCCTCTTCGCGAAGACTCTCAGCAAGGGCCCACGCAGTGGCCTTCTGGTCTTCTACGATCATCACTCTTTTCGTCACGCGCTTTCGGTGCATTAGGTTCCTTTCCCTCTGTTGAGCCAAAAGGGCTGCTCTAGCTCCAGAGCAACTTGCGTGCCATCGTCTGGCAATCTGACGTGTTTTCAATGAGTTACGTGGTTTGTGGACCGCCCGCCGCGGCTACCGGCGCTCAAAGGTCGCTCCGCAGGCAAGGAACTGGCTTTTCGGAGCCTCGACGGTGAAAAGAAATTGGATGTCTTCACCGGTCGCTTGGCCCAACTTTTGTCACCTTTTGCAGTTCGCCGGTCCCGCGATTCGTTCTGCCACGTGCCGGCACGCCGCCGAGGGGTCAAGCGGGGAGTGAATCTCCACCGAACGAAGCGGGCCCTCCTCTAGCGGATGAGCCCCGCCGTTCCAGAGGCTCTGGCGAGGGCGGCCGCATCCTGGCCGTCTCCAGGCAGGCAATGGCACATTTCGTGCACGCTCGCAGGTGGGAGCATACTGCCCGCGCACGCGGACAGATCACAGAGAGGAGCGGAGGCTCCGGCACGCCGGTCTGCCGTCCGTGCCCGCGCACGCGGACAAATCACTTTCGCCCGAGAGAGGAGTGCAACGGTCGTGAAAGCTTCAATCCTGATCGTGGAAGACGACGCAGAGCTCGCGGAGGTTGCCCGAGGGACCTTTTCTTCTATTGATTACAGCGTGAGGATTTCGGGGTCTCTGGAGGACGCAATGAAGCAGATCGAGAGCGAGCCCCCTGACGTGGTGGTTGTGTCCGAGGACGTCTCGGGCGGAAGGGGCGTCGAGCTGTGCCAGACGCTCGGCAGAGGGAAGTCTCCCTCGGAAACACCCGGCCTGGTGTTCCTGCTCGGGCAGAAGAGACAGCGCCAGCCTCACGGGCTTGCCCTGCTGGCGGACGCGATGCTCAGGAAACCCGTGGACCCGGTTGCGCTGGAGTCGGCAGTGGAAGGTCTGGTGCTCAGAAGGAAGTGGCAGACCCCCTTGAATCCACTCACAAAATTACCAGGTTCCGTGGCACTCGCACACGAAATGGAGAAGCGAGCCAACGCCGGTCGGAAGTTCTACGTGTGCACGTTCAGACTCAACGGAGACTCGGCGAACATGTACAAACGGAAGTACGGAGAGCTCAAATTCGCATCAGTGCTCAAGCTTGCCGGCCGCACAATCGCCGGCTGGACACTGACCCAGTGCGGAAGAGACGCCTTCGTGGCCCACATAGGAACCCTCGAGGAACCCGAGTTTGTAGTGCTGACGGATGCAGACAAGCCGGCAGGCCTGGCAGACGCGATCTGCGCCGAGTTTGACGTCAACGTGGAACCGTTCTATGACAGGAAGGATCGTGAGGAAGGAACTCTGGTGAGCTCCGATTCGCAGGGAAGACGCGTGCGGTCGCCCTTCGTGGCCCTCGAGGTGCATATGGAGTCGAAAGAGGCGGAACGGCTGGGCGTTCCCGACAGAGCCTGACCGGTCTGGCGCACGCCCCTACCCCTGTCCCAATCTCTGTCTCCGGCCCCACCCCTGCTCCGTTCCCTATCTCTCGGGAGTCGTTCCTAACCCTGTCCCTGCCCCTGTGCTTCCACTTTCCCTTCCGCTTCTCCTCCCGCTTCTCCTCCCACTTCTCCTCCCACTTCCCCTTCCGCTTCCCCCTCCTCCTCCCCTGCTTCGTCGTTCGGAGCGTCTTTCAAATACTCTTTGAGCTTGGTCCTGAGGGTTTGCCTGGATATCCCGAGAAGCTGGGCTGCGCGCGTCTTATTGTTGTTGCTCATTCTGAGCGCCTTGAGGATACAGTTCTTCTCGGCGTCGGCGAGCGTGTAGGCCTCCGCTTCCGGCTCGCGCGCAGGCACTGCTGCCCCCGGCCTCTCCTGCGCAGGCGGCGCTTCGCCCTCCGGTGACGACATCCGCCCGTCCTTTCTCACGGGCTCCAGTATCAGATGATCAGGCAGAATAAGGTCGTCCGCCTCCAGAAGCATGGCCCTCTCAATCACATTTCTCAGCTCCCTGACGTTGCCCGGCCAGTCGTACGTGAGAAACCGGTGCATGGCCTCGGGCGAGGCGCCCCGCACGTCCTTCCCCAGCTCCCGATTGAAGCGCTTGACGAAGAGCCTGACGAGAGGTTCGATGTCCTCCATCCTCTGTTTCAACGGCGGGACTTCGAGCGGTACGACTGAGAGCCTGTAGAAGAGGTCGAGCCTGAAGTTCCCTTTCTCTGCCTCGTCACGCAGTCTCTTGTTCGACGCGGCAATGATCCTCGTGTTCACGCTTATGTCCTGGGTACCGCCCACCCGTCTGAAGCTCTTCGATTCGATGGCCCTGAGCAGCTTGGCCTGAAGCCTGAGGTGCATGTCGGCAATCTCGTCCAGAAAGAGAGTCCCTCTGTCGGCCACCTCGAAGAGTCCCTTCTTGAGCATCCTCGCGTCGGTAAAGGCGCCTTTCTCGTAGCCGAAAAGCTCGCTCTCCAGCAGGTTCTCCGGCAGGGCGCTACAGTTGAGGGCCACGAACGGACCTTCCCTGAGGCTGCTCCTTTCATGGATGAGGCGAGCCAGAAGCTCCTTGCCGACGCCCGTCTCGCCCATGATCAGGACGGTCGAGCTCGGACTGTCGGCGACCTTTCCGGCCTTCACGATGAGCTTTTGCATGCACTCGCTCATAGCCACCATGTCGTCGGTGTCGTAAAACCTCTTGAGCTCCTGCCTGTGGAGCCTGTCACGACGCCGCGAAAGAGACGCGTCTATCGCGTTTCCCACCGTGGCAAAGAACAGCTCCATCTCCTTGTGGACGGCCTTAGTGATGAAATTGAAGGCCCCGTTCTGCATGCACTCCACGGCCTTCGGGATGTCGCCGAAAGCTGTGATCATTATGACGGGCGTCTCGGCGTACTCCTTCTTTATTCGCCTTAGAACGTCGATTCCGTCCTCGCTCCCGAGTTTGAGGTCGAGAAGAATCACATCCACGGGGGTCTCAGCGAGTCGCGTGAAACACTCCCTGGAATTGAGAGCCGAGACGGCTTTGTATCCCGCTTCCTTGAGGGCCTCGCAAAGACTCCAACTGAAGCCC
>JAZDPI010000057.1:0-8267 GCA_043797775.1 Candidatus Eiseniibacteriota bacterium | reverse complement strand
TTTGACCAGGGGGATCTCGGCCTCCTCGTCCGCGACACGGGCGCCGTCTATCTCGACAGCCCCCTGCCTCACAAGTCTCCTGCCTTCGGAACTCGTCGGCGCGAGCCCGGTCTCTTTCAACAACGTGATAATCCAGAGCTTGCCCTGGGGCGATCCTATCTCGACAACCGGCGCATCATCGGGGACCCCGCCGTCCCTGAATACCTTGTCGAATTCCTCGCGGGCCCTACGGGCGGGCTCGGGACCGTGGTACGTCGTCACGATCCTCTCGGCGAGATCGCTCTTCACGTCGCGGGGGTTAACGTTCGGGGACTTCAGAGCGAGCGATTTCTTCTCCAGCTCCGGCGGAGAAATGTCCGTCAAGAGCTCGTAGTACGAGAGCACCAACGAGTCCGGAATCGACATCAGCTTCCCGAACATCTCCACGGGCGGATCCGTCACTCCGACATAGTTGCCGGTGCTCTTACTCATCCTCTGCACGCCGTCCGTCCCCGTCAGAACCGGAAGCGTCAGGGCCACCTGAGGCTCCTGCCCGTGGATTTGCTGGAAGTGGCGTCCCATCAGGAGATTGAACTTCTGCTCCGTCGCACCGATTTCTACGTCCGCGCGCACCGCAACCGAATCGTACGCCTGCATCACAGGATAGTAAAGCTCGTGAAGACCTATCGGCATGTTATTGGAAAAACGAATCGAGAAATCGTCACGCTCGAGAAGCCTTGCGACGGTGACCAGCGAGGCAAGCTTCATCACCTCCGTGAAGCTCATCTTGCCGAACCACTCACCGTTGAAACGTACCTCCGTCTTCTCTTTGTCCACTATCTTGAAGAACTGCTCCTCGTACGTCTTCGCGTTCTTGATGACGACGTCGTGACTCAATTGGGGTCGTACCTCGCTCCGCCCACTCGGGTCTCCGACCATCCCCGTGTAGTCCCCGACGATCAGAACCACCTGGTGCCCCAAGCTCTGGAAATGCTTCAGCTTCCTGAGCCCTATCGTATGCCCCAGATGTATGTCGGGCGCGGTGGGATCGAACCCTTGCTTCACCCGCAGGGGGCGGCCTTCTCTGACCGCTCGTTCCAGCTTCTTAATCAACTCGTCTTCAGGAATGATTTCTTCGGCTCCTTGTTTGATGATCCGGAGCTGTTCGCCGACAGGAAGCGAGCTCATCGATGTTCTCCCTTGATAAACTCCCGTGCATGCCCTAGAGTCATTATCTGCCTCGTGTCGAAGAAATCAACGTGAGCGTGCGCGAGACAGAGCACAAGCAGAGGGGCACCGGCAACAGAAAACACAAGTCTGAAGTCCCAGGGCCGTCCAGGAAGGAAGCGCTCGCATGAGTGAGAAACCTCCTACTCGTTCCCCCACGCGTTCCTACAGAGGATACGTCCTTTCCTTAGTCGTGGTGACGCTATTCCTGACGGCAGGAATCTCCTTCAGCGCCTTCCGCTGGGCGAGCATGGGGCTTCCTTCGCCGCAGAAGCTACAAACCATCGAGCCGCCTGTCAAGACTGAAGTGTACGACGTACACGGGAAGCTGATTCACGAGCTTTACAAGCAGAACCGCTCGCTCGTTCAGCTCAAGAGAGTCCCCCGGTACCTTGTAGAGGGAATAGTCGTCATCGAAGACAGGCAGTTTCGGCGTCACTGGGGCGTCGACATGTTTGGTGTCGCCCGCGCCGCAGTGAAGAACGTCTTTGCCGGCCGCGTTCGCGAAGGGGGCAGCACAATAACCATGCAGCTTGCGAGGAATCTGTTCCTCACACACGAACGCACGATGCGTAGAAAAATGAAGGAGGCCGTGCTCGCGCTCCGAATCGAGAAGATGTACTCCAAGGACGAGATCCTCCAGATGTATCTCAACCAGATCTACTTTGGTGACGGCGCGTACGGGGTGCAGGCCGCCTCGCGCATCTTCTTCGCCAAGAACGTTGAGGAGCTCACGCTCCCGGAGAGCGCTCTTCTGATCGGGATTGTGAGGAATCCGGGCGAGTACTCTCCGCGCAGGCACCCGGAGACTGCTCTCAACAGAAGGAACCTCGTCCTCAAGATCATGCACAACGAAGGATTGATTACGGACGAGGAGTACAGCTCCGCACTGGGCACGCCTCTTGGCGTGACGCCTAGTAAGATGAGTGCCAATCAGTCTCCCTACTTCGTCGAGACCGTGAGGCTCTACCTTGACGAAAGGTACGGATCCAATCAAATTTACGAGGGCGGGCTCAAGGTCTATACGACGCTGGACCTCGACTTGCAGAGGGCAAGCGAGCTGGCACTGGAGAAACGCCTCTGCGAACTGGAACGAACGATGCAATACGACGTGCGCCGCTGCGACCAGGGAACCGCCAAGCAAGGTGCACTCAGAGAAGGTAATTTCACGTCGTACGTCCAGGGAGCCGTGGTGGCGATCGACCCCAACAACGGCCACGTCAGGGCCATGGTCGGGGGACGAGACTTCTCGGAGAGTCCTTACAACAGGGCCGTCCAGGCCAAGCGGCAGCCCGGTTCGGCCTTCAAGCCCTTCATTTACGTCGCGGCCATCGACAACAATTTTAATCCCTCGGACATGATCTTGGACGAGCCCGTGAGCTTTGTCGGAGTCGATGGAAGACCGTGGGTCCCGCGCAACTACGACAGGAACTACAGGGGCCCGATGACGCTGCGGTATGCCCTGCAGCACTCCATAAACATCCCCGCGATCAAGCTTCTTAGGAACGTCGGGCCGACCACCGTAGCGTCCTACGCCAGAAGGATGGGTCTCAGAGCGAAGATAGAGAACGACCTCACGATTGCCCTTGGAACGTCCGAGGTCTCACTTCTGGAACTCACCTCGGCGTTCGGCGTTCTTGCAAACGAGGGGATTCGAGCGGAACCCCTCATGATTCTTAAAGTGGAGGACAAAGAGGGCCGCGTGCTGGAGAGGAACGGCACTCGCACGGAGGAAGTTCTCACCGCCGAGACCAGCTACGTCGTGACGAGCATGCTTAGAAGTGTCGTGGACCATGGGACGGGCTTCGGGGCGAGGGCGGCCGGCTTCTACGACCCTGCGGCCGGAAAAACGGGCACGACCGACGATTTCACCGACGCGTGGTTCGTTGGCTACACGCCTCGCGTCGCCGTGGGCGTGTGGGTGGGATTCGACAAGAAGAAGTCTCTTGGGCCCGGCATGACGGGGAACGCTGTGGCCCTCCCCGTTTGGACGGACGTCATGCTGGAGGCCGCCCGGCTTTACCAGCCCGCGGACTTCCCCCAGCCCGAGGGTGTCCTGAGCGTGGAAATCTGCGCGGAGTCACGCCTGCTGGCTCTGGAAGGATGTCCTGATAAGGTCACGGAAGTGTTCAGAAGAGGAAACGTGCCTGCCGAGTACTGCCACCTCCACGCGAACGTCCAGCAGCGAAGACAACCCTCGAGCGAGCCGAGATCCACGAGACCCCGGCGAGGCGTCGGACAGACGATGTGACCGGAGCCGAGCGCCGGTGACCTCACGCTCGTCTCCTCAAGCGATTCTCTCGAGGATCAGTTCCCTTCCCCTCACCCGGTCTTCCGAAATCGTGAAAAGGCGCCTGGCCGATCCCGTGACGTCGCCTCTGGCCGGATCGTAGTGTACCTCGACGAGGGGGTCCCGACTCCGCACAGTGTCGCTCACCTTGGTCTTGAGCACGAATCCCACCGAGGGGTCAATCTCGTCGTTGTGGCGACGCCTACCGCCCCCCATGTCAACACAGAGCTCACCGAGCCCCCTGGTGTCTATCGCAGAAAGGCAACCGTCGCGCCCGCAGGTGACAGTCTTCACTTCTCGCGCGCGGGGTAGCAGAGAACCGTCTTCCACGACCCCGGGATTGCCGCCCTGCGCCTCAATGAAGCGCGTGAATTTCTCCAGAGCCTTTCCCTGCGAAAGAAGGCCCCTCAACAGTGCCACCGCTCTGGCTCTGTCCTGCTCAATCTCCGCCAGCGAGAGCATTTCCGCACCCAGTTCCATGACGACTTCCAGGAGGTCTTTGGGCCCCCCACCCTTCAAGGTATCAATCGTCTCACGAACTTCGAGCGAGTTGCCGACGGCACACCCCAGAGGCTGCTCCATGTCGGTCAGGAGTGCCCGACCGGTCTTGCCGAGCACGGAGGTCACAGTCACTAGTTGTCGCGCAAGCTCGCGGGCCCTGGCCCTGTCTTGCATGAACGCCCCACCTCCGCACTTCACGTCAAACACGATGGAGTCTATGCCCGCCGCGAATTTCTTGCTCAGGATGCTGCTCACGATCAGGGGAACGGACTCAACGGTGCCGGTGACTCCCCGAAGGGCATACATTCCCGCATCGGCCGGGACAAACTCCTTGCTCTGCGCGGCTATCGCGAATCCAAGGGAGGCGACGTTGTTCGCGAACTGCTCCGCCGTGAGATTCGTCCTGAGGCCGGGAATCGATTCCAGCTTGTCGAGGGTGCCGCCGGTATGACCGAGCGTCCTTCCCGACACCATGGGAACCTTCACGCCCGCGGCTGCAAGAAGGGGGGCAAGAACAAGGGAAACCTTGTCTCCCACTCCTCCGGTACTGTGCTTGTCGACCTTGCGGCCTTCTATCGAGCTCAGGTCGAGTATCTTCCCGGTGTTCATCATTGCCCGGGTCAACCCGACCGTCTCGTCGAGGTCCATGCCCCGAAAGAAGACCGACATGAGGAACGCCGACATCTGATAGTCCGCGACCGTGCCCCGGGCGAACCCCTGGATGAAGAACTCTATCTCCTCCGGAGAGAGGGTGTGGCCGTCGCGTTTTCTTGCTATGACCTGGTATGCGTTCATCTTGCCGCGCTTATTATCTTTATGCTCGCGCTGGTGCCTATGCGCGTGGCACCGGCCTCGATCATCTTTGCCGCGTCTTCGGCGGTCCTGATTCCGCCCGCCGCCTTCACGCCCATCTCTTCGCCCACGACTTTTCTCATGAGCCTGACGTCTTCCACGCTCGCGCCTCTGGGCCCAAAGCCCGTGGAGGTCTTCACGTAGTGGGCCCCCGTTGCCTTTGCCAGCGTACAGGCCTTGATTTTCTCTTCGTCGTTGAGATACCCCGTCTCAAGGATGACCTTCACGACCACACCCCTGCCGCAAGCCTCGACGACGCTCCGAATGTCGTCCTCGACGTGTCGGTACTCGCCGGACTTGAGAGCACCCACGTTCATCACCATGTCCACCTCTCTCGCCCCGTCGCCGACGGCCTTCCTGGCCTCGAAGGCCTTCACGTCGCTCCGGTTGGTGCCGTGGGGAAACCCGGCCACCGAGCACGTCTTGACGCGAGAACCCTCCCTGTCAAGCCTCTCGGCGACAAAACGCACGTAGCACGGATGAACGCACACGGCGGCAAAGCCGTACTTGAGTGCCTCGTCACAGAGCCTGGCAATGTCGTCTCGCGTCGCGTCGGGCTTGAGAATAGTGTGATCAATGCTGGAAGCCAGCGAGGCGTCTTTGGGAGTAGCGCCGACCGTTGAAGAAACCCTGGAGGCTCCTGCGCTGACCAGGGCCTGAACGGCCCCCGGTCTCCGCGTCACACACTCACCGCAGCTGATGCAGGTCACACAGACCTCGTCAGTCCGTTGCGGAACTGTGACGTTCCTCTCAAGCCTGAGAAGCACCTCCCGCGTTATTCTTTCAACGAGTTCTTCTCTGTTCATGTTTGACCTCTTAAGCTCGGTTCCTTCAGGACGCCCGTTGCCGGAACATCGGGCATTTCAAGCGAACCTCGGACGCTCGCCCCCCTAGAACTTCTCGAACGGAAACGGCATGAGCTCCGAAAGCTTGAATTCCCTCTTGTCACCCTTCACGTTGTAGGTGGTCACGATGATATCGCCACACAGCTCCCACATCACCTGTCTGCACGCGCCGCAGGGAGTGATCGGCTCGTCCGCCGAGGAAACGATGGCGACTTCCTCGAAGGCCTTCTCGCCGGCCGCCACTGCTGAGAAAAGCGCAACCCGTTCCGCGCAGATGGTGAGGCCCAACGAGGCGGTCTCAATGTTCGCACCCGGGTAGACCCTGCCGCTCGTTCCCTTCAGTGCGACCCCGACCTTCAGCTTTGAAAAGGGAGCCCTGCTGCTGTCCATTGCCCGTTTCGCCGCTTCGAACAAGTCCGTCCTAGCCGTCACGTGTGATCTCCTTTGCAAAGCTCGTGCCCTGTCCCGTTCCCTTTACGTCGAAGAGTTCCGACACCGTGGCCGCCAGATCTGCGAAGCTGGCCCTGACGCCGAGATTGACCCCTCGAGTCACGCCGTGACCAAAAACGAGCAGGGGCACGTACTCTCGCGAATGGTCGGTGCTCGGAGTGGTCGGGTCGCACCCGTGATCGCTGGATACAAACAGCACGTCGTCCTCAGAGACTTTGCCGAGGAACTCGCCCAACCACGCGTCAAACCGGCGCAGACCCTGTGCAAACGATGCGACGTCGTTGCGATGTCCCCAGAGCGTATCAAAATCCACCAGATTTGCCAGCACAAAACCTTCCTCCAGGTCCTCCGCCGCCGCGGAGAGCGTCTCCATCGTCTCGGCGTTCGACTTGGCGCTTATCTGGCGCGTGAAGCCGCGGCCCGCAAAAAGATCGGCCACCTTCCCTATCGCGACCACGTCCAGGCCCCGGGCCTTCAGTATGTCGAGAACGGTCTCTCCCGTCGGAGGAAGCGAGAGGTCCCATCGGCCGGAAGTCCTCTCGAAGCGGCCCCTTTCGCCGGCGAAGGGACGCGCGATTACCCGCGCCACGCCGTGCTCGCCTTTAAGAAGCTCCCTCGCAATCTTACAGTAGTCGTAGAGCTTCTCGGTGGGAATCACATCTTCGTGAGCCGCCACCTGAAACACGCTGTCCGCAGACGTGTAGAGTATGGGACAGCCGCTCTCCAGGTGCTTCTCGCCGAGGACCTTTATGATCTCCGTGCCCGAGTAGGGCATGTTTCCGAGCACGCGCCTGCCGATCTTGCTCTCAAACTCGCGGACCAGATTCTCCGGGAAACCTTTCGGATAGGTGGGGAAAGCTCTTTCGAGAACTAGGCCCATCAGCTCCCAATGGCCCGAGGTGCTGTCTTTGCCCGGGGACTTCTCGGCCATCTTTCCGTAGGAGCCCAGGGGCTCGGCGGGCGCCGCTATTCCCTTCAAGGGTTCTATGCACCCCAGGCCAAGACTCTCAAGCACGGGTAAGGTCAGATCGGCGGAGGCAAGGCATAGGTTCCCGAGCGTGTTGCTCCCCGCGTCATCGTAGAGCGCCGCGTCAGGAAGTTCACCGATGCCTACGCCGTCAAGGATTATGACAATGATTCGCATTGTGAGTCAGGGAAAAGCAGAGCACGGCGCTTCTGTGGGTGGTCGAAGCCGCGAGACGCTCGACACAACTGCGCCTCACGCAGGACTGCGCCGACCTTTCAGCTACTCCGGCTTCTCCGTCGTCTCCACCTTCTCGAGCTTTGCCAACTTAAGCAGAAGCCTTCGCTGAGATTTGTCAGAGGAGAACGAGACCACGACACTCTGCGTGTCGCCGTGACCCCGTGTCTCAAGCACCAGCCCTTCGCCAAAGACTCTGTGGTTGACCCTGTCGCCTACCTGCAAAATCTCCCCCTTAACCACACGTTTCACCCTCTTTCTTCGGGGAAAGCCGAGGCAGAGATGTAGTGGATCGCGGACTCGCACCACTCGCTACCCTCGTTCGAGCGGACCTCTTTGCGCTCGCCGACGAGAGTGATGATCTTACTCGGCTGATTGCCGCGTATGAAGGTTCTCACCACTCTCTTTCCGATGGAGCAGAGTATTTCGTAGCACAACGTGCCTGCTTTGCGTGCGACTTCTTCGGCAGCGATCTCCTCTTCGCCCTGCCTTCCGAACAGAACGACCTCGTCTCCTTCCGCAACGCCCGGAACGTCCGTCACGTCCAGCATTGTCAGGTCCATCGTGACCCGGCCGACTATCGGCGCCCGCTTGCCCCGCACCAGCATCTCCCCCGCGTTCGAGAGAGTCCAACTGTAGCCATGTCCGTAGCCGACGGGAACCACGGCGATGACGGAGTCTCTCTCCGTCTTGTACGTGCGCGCGTAGCTGATGAAACTGCCCTTGCTCACCCGGCGCAGCTGTACCACACAGCTCTTGAAGGACATGACGGGAGTAACGCGCGGGGTCGAATCGCGGCGGCCGCCCGGTGCAAGACCGTAGACGAGAAGGCCAGGCCTTACCATGTTGAAGGGGGGTGCCGGAAGATTCAGGATGCCCGCACTGTTGGCAGCGTGCGAAAGCTCTACGGGAATGCCGTCAT
>JAZDPI010000047.1:0-15382 GCA_043797775.1 Candidatus Eiseniibacteriota bacterium | reverse complement strand
GGGCTTCCTTCTTCTTCTCGCGACCTCTTCCGTGGCCGTGTGCCTTTACGGCGGCGGCTATTTGATCGACTTCGTTCCCTCGCTCGGTTACCAGCACCAGCTCACGCTCAAGTTCGTGTTGCTCCTGGTGCCGTTGGTTCTCGTTCACGTTTTGCTGCTTCGGCGCGCGTTTCGAAGGGCCGGTGAGGCAGTCGCCCCGATCAAGCTCGTCGGGGCAGAACTCGGACATACCCAGGTGAAAGATGGCACTACAAGGCAATCTAGAAGACTTCAGTCTTGCTGAGATCCTCCAACTCATAGCCATACAGAGGAAATCCGGAGTGCTCAGGCTGACCTCCGACGAAGCCAACTCCGTCCTTTTCTTCGAAAAGGGCAACGTAGTCTGCCTCAACGACAGGAGAGAGAAGAGGAACGACCCTCTGATGGAGTTCCTTGCGAGCACGGCGAGGCTCACGCCCGACCAGGTTGAGCAGATTCATGCGATTCGCATGCAGAGCAAGAAGGAGATCTCCGAGATAATCCTCACGGCCGGATTCCTCAGCAACAAGCAATTGACTGAAGCCGTCGAGGCTCACGCCCGAGAGCTTCTGCCCAAGCTCCTCACGTGGAAGAAAGGCACGTACCTCTTCTCCGGTGACGAGAAGACGATCTCTCGACTCTTCTTCAAGGTCCCTATGCGCACTGAGGCACTCCTTATCGAGAGCATGAGGCGAATCGACGAGAGCGCGAGGATAAAGGAACTCTATTCTCCGTCCGTCGTCCTCAGGCAAAAGGAGTCTCCCAAGGGCAAAGAGCTTGCGGAGGAGGAGAAGTGGGTCCTGAGTCTCATGGACGGGAAGCGGCCCATCCGTGAGGTGCTTGCCAAGTCCCGTCTGGGCGAATTCGAAACCTACGAGGTGATAAGCGATCTCATAGAGGCCGGCCTGGCGGAAGTGGCCGAATGGTCCAGCACGCAGGTGGAAGACGTCGCACCCGAGCCGGCGAGAACCGTCAGAGACTTAATGCCGGCTTTCGGCACGGCCTTCGTAGTGATTCTGATGGCCGTGGCGTCCTTCGGGCTGAGATGGGCTGCCCTTCAGATCGAGGGTCCGCCAAGAGTGTACCGCACTACCTGGGCCTCGCAGGCCAGACAGGAGCAGACTCGTTTTGCGGTGGAGGTCTTCCGGGCGTCTCACGGCGCTTATCCTGATGAGCTCTCACAGCTCGTCGAAGAAGGACTTCTCGAGAAGAGGGAGATCGAGGGGCTCAGGTATCTCAAGTCCGGCGAGATCTTCGTGATTGAAGAGCGCCGCAGCGAGCCGCGTTAAGCAGCTCCGGGGCAGCCTTCCGCGGCACTCACCTGCCCGCCACCGAAGGATAGTCCAGAGAAAACCTCTTCGAATAGTATAGCCTCGCACACAGCGTAACACCCACCACCACGATAAGAAACGTCGGAAAAACCACACCTACGATGAGAACGAAGACAGCGGAACTGCATCTGTACGCCGCTGCTATGGACCGATCTGTGACTTTGAGGCTCGCGTAACCGAAGAATGGCAGAGCGCAAAGAGAGCCGATAGCGGCAACGTTGTTTCGAACCACAAGGGCGACCACGAAGGCAGCGACGATAAGAAGGAGCGCGAGTCGCGTCCCCTGACCCGGGCTTACCACTACCCCCGTAGTTCTGAATCCGCTTCGCTCGTCCCCTTCCCTGTCAGCCAGGGCGGTCAGGATGAAGACGGCCGCCACGGAGAGAGCGAAGGGGGCTGCCCTGGCCACGGCCGCCGGCCCCGGAGTCGCTACCAGAGACCAGCCTGAGCAATAAGCGAGCACACCGTACCCCAGGCCGTTCGAAAGAAGGTCCAGCGGGAAGAAGCGCTTGAACGCCAGCGGCGGCACCGAATAGCAGAGGCCAGTTCCGAGTGAGGCCCCCCAGAGAAGCGGAGTGGAACCGCCCACCCACAAGGCGTAGACCATCGTGAGGACGGCCAAGACAGACGCGGTGAGCGCGGCTTCGGTCTTCCCTATTATTCTTCTGGGAAGAAGAAACAGCTTTTCGTTGTGCCTGTCGCTCTCAGTATCGAAGATCTGATTGACGACGTAGACGACCCCCATCAGGAGTGCGTAGGCCAGCGCCGAAACCGTGACGTTGCCGAGCTCCGTCGCACACGTCTTCTGAGCGTCCCGGTAGCCGAGGAGGAAGAACGTCACCGCCGGCACCATCACGAGCGGCCTGAGAAGAAACGTACGGTCGGCAACCCCTGTTCCCACACGCTTCACCGACGCAACGAATCCCGTCCGTGCGCCCTTCTCCATCGCACCCCCGACCTTTCACTCTTCGGATCTCTCTGACAGTATCCAGCCGACGGCCTCACGAAGATCGTCACAAATCTTGTCAGCAATCCGCGGAACCTCTTCCCTGTTCTCGCTCAACTCTTTCTCCCCGTAGCCCGTGCGCAAGAACACCGTCGCCGTGCCGGCCGATCTCCCCGCCTGCATGTCGATCAGCCTGTCCCCGACCATGAAGCTTCGAGCAAGATCGATACTCAGTTCCTTCGCAGCTCTGAGAATGAGACCGGGCTGGGGCTTTCTGCAGTCACACTGTCGGTCGTATTCGGGATGATGAGGACAGAAGTACATCGCGTCGAGCGAGGCCCCGCCTGCGCTCAGGAGCTCCGACATTCTGCGGTTCACCGTCTGCAGGTCGCGGTTTGTGACGAGCCCTCGTGCCACCCCTGCCTGATTCGAGACGACGACCACCGGCACGCCCCGCCTGTTCAGCTCTGCGACCGAGCTCGCAGCGCCCTCGATGAGTCTGACCTTCTCGGGGTCGGAGAGGTAGCCCGTCTCTTCGATTATGGTCCCGTCTCTGTCAAGGAAGACCGCCCAGCGACTCGCTCTCAACTGCCTCCTCCTCCGGGCCCTGGGCCCGTCTCTCTCCAAACGCCAACTACGGCTCCGTGGACGTCACCCGCCTCAATCCCGGTAAGACACTCCAGATGATAGGGACATTTCCGCCTGAAGCAAGGAGAACACGACACCCTTCTGTACATCACGCGTACCCTCGGCCCCAGAGGTGTCGTCCACAAAGGATCAGACGAGCCGAAGATCACCACCGCCGGACAACCCGAGGAGGCCGCGACGTGAGCCGCGCCCGAATCGTTCCCGACGAAGACAGCGGCGAGGGACGAGAGAGCGACGAGCTCGCCCAGGCTTGTCCGCCCCGAGAGATCCGTCACGCGCCGCGCGCCGGCTCTTGCGATTCGAGAGCAAAGCTCTCTCTCCCCGTTGCCTCCCACCAGCCCGACCTCGAACTCAGGCTTCTCTCGGAGAAGCCTCGCGAGACCGGCAAAGCGTTCCTCCGGCCAGCGTTTCGTCTCTCCGTACGACGCTCCGGGCGACACCAGGGCAAGGCGTGCGCTCCTCGCAATACCCGCCTCTCCGAGAAGACGGGTCACTGCCTCAAGATGAGAACGGCTGGGCTCGAGCGAGAAGCCGTGGGCCGCTTCACAGCCGGCCGGGAGAAGCCCGGCGTATTGAAGCGACAGGTGCTCCCACCTGTTTTTTGTGAGAGAGCGCGCGAGAAGCGGTGCTCTCAGTTCCGCGCCGTAACCCACACTCTGCCTCACCCCTCCAAGCCAGAACAGCATCGCCGATGAGAACGAGTCGGGCATGACGATTCCCGCTGCGCAGCGCCTGCGCCTGAGCTCCCGGGCGGTCCGCAAGAGAGCGGATACTCCCCTGTCCCGGAGCACAACGAGCTCGTCCAGGAAGGGGTTGCTCTCGAAAAGACCCGCGACGCGCGGGTGTGCAACACCAAGCACCCTGGCGCGACCGGCGCATCTCTCGAGCCCGGCGAGGGACGGCCAGGCCATTGCGGCGTCTCCAATCCAATTGGGGAGACGCACGGCAACCGTCCCTGTGGCCGGAAGGCTCCACGCGTTCCGCCCGAAACGGCTCTCCCCGCTCTGCACAAGGAATGTGGGAGATTCCATGAGGTTGCTTTCGCCGCGCGTCGCTCGCCGCCCTCCCTGCAAGACACCTTGCACCGCCTCCAGCACTTCGGAGACTTCGATCGACTCCAGGCATCTAAAGTCCTTCCGCCTGCACCCGTGCTTCCCGTGGACGTCGCAGGGCTTGCATGAGAACGTCTTCGAAATGACTACGGAGGCCGAATCCGGCGGATAGAACCCGAACTCCGGGACTGTCGAGCCGAACAACGCCACAACGGGAGTCCCCACCGAGTGCGCGACGTGCATCAGGCCGGAGTCGTTGGACACGACACACTCGCAGAGCCTCATCACGGAAGCCAGCTCCCTCAGGGTCCCGCTCAAGAACCGAATCCCGTCCGTTCCCGAGCAGAGCCTTCTCAGCTCACCGGTCACGGCCTCGTCCGGAGGTCCCCACAACACAAGGACGTTAAGCCCTCCCTCAGCGAGCTGCTTCGCGAGAAGCCCTGCCTTCTCGGGGCTCCATATCTTTGTCTTCCATCTCGCGCCGGGGCAGAACCCGACCGTCCTTCGAGAGGCGTCCCCGGCGCCTTCGAACACGCGCCGAACCTTGCTCCCTGCCCACTCCACTTCTTCCGATGAAAGAAAGATCTTCGGCCTCATGGCTTCCACGGGACCGGCCAGTCTCTCGAGCGCGTGGAAGTAGCGCTGTACCGCATGCCGGGGGGGCTTCACTCCCAGGCCCCTCCACCAGACCATTCCGTGCCTCGAGAGGCCGTCCCTCCGCGATCCGAGCCACGTCTCGGGAGAAAGAACGGCGCGAAGCGCGAGGCTCCGGGGGTTCCCCTGAAGGTCAATAACGGTGTCGAAGCGCTCTCGCCTCAGCTCGAACGCGAGCCGCGTGAAGCCGGCCATGGAAACGTGCCTGTCGTCCAGAGCAATCACACTGCTCAGTGCCGGGTTGTGTCCCAGGAGTTCGGCGTAGGGCCGCTTGGTCAGGAACGAAACGCTCGCCGCCGGAAAGAGCCGCTTGACGATAAGGGGCATGGAAGTGCCCAGAGCTACATCGCCGAGAGAGCTGAGTCTGACCAGAAGGATTTTGCGGGGCTCAACGGATTTCACTGAGACAACGACGTGAGAGAAACTCCAAAGTGGTCTTCAGCCAAAGGTGTCACTGCATCGGTTCAGAGATACGGACCGAGTCGGCAGAGGCGAACTGCAGTTCGTAAAGCCTCTTGTACATGCCGTCCTCCGCGAGAAGGCTCTCGTGCGTGCCCTGCTGGACTATCCTGCCTCTGTCCAGCACGACGATCCAGTCCGCGCGCTGGATGGTTGAAAGCCTGTGAGCGATCACGAACGCGGTCCTGTCTTTCATCAACCTTTCTATCGCCTGCTGGACCAGAAGCTCTGATTCCGTGTCCAGCGCCGAGGTGGCCTCGTCGAAAATCAACACCGGCGGGTTCTTCAGAATGGCGCGCGCGATTGCTATTCTCTGGCGCTGTCCCCCCGAGAGGCGCACGCCCCTTTCGCCGATCACCGTTTGGTAACCTGAAGGCATCGTCTCTATGAACTGATGTGCGTTGGCGGCTTTCGCCGCCCGCACGACGTCTTCATCCTTCGTGTCGGCGCAACCATACGCGATGTTGTTCCACACCGTGTCGTTGAACAAGATCGTCTCCTGGGTCACGATGCCCATGAGCGCCCTCAGAGAGTCGGTGGTCATGTCGCGCGCGTCGACGCCGTCGAAGAGAATCGAGCCGGACCCGGGAACGTAGAACTTGGGCAGAAGATCCACCCGCGTCGACTTCCCGGCGCCGCTGGGCCCGACTATGGCCAACACCTCACCCACCCGGACTCTGAAGCTGATGTCGCTCAGGACCTCCTTGACGCCGTCGTAGCTGAAACTCACGTTCTTAAACTCGACGCTCTCCCGAAGCCAGCTGATTCTGCCGGCGTCAGGCCTGTCAACAACGGTGGGCAGCGTGTCGAGCAGTTTGAAGACGCGTTTCGCTGCCGCCAGGCCCTCTTGGATCTTCGTGTTCACCTGGCTGAGGCTCTTCAAAGGCGCCATCGTCGAAAACATCGCGAAGAGAAACACGAAGAAGCTCTCGGGCTGAAGCGTGTTTTCCTGGAGGATCTGCCTGCCGCCAAACCACAGAACCACCGTGCCCACCGCAGCTCCAAGATATTCGGCCAGGGGAGCGGCCAGAGAGCCGATCCTCTTCAGTCTGAGAAACGACGCCAGATGAGCCTTCGTGAAACGGAAGAACTTCTCCTTCTCGAACTCCTCCATCCGGAAGGCCTTGACCACCCGTATTCCCGAAATCGTCTCTTGGAGGACGGACGTAATATCGCCCATCCGTTCCTGTATGAGAGTGCTGTCCCTTCTCAGCTTCTTGCTCAGCGTTACTATCAAGAACATCGTGGGCGGAAGAACCACCAGCGACACGAGGGCAAGCCTCCAGCTCACCCAGAATATCCAGAAGAGACACACGACGAGGAGAAAGCTGTCGCGGACCACGTTGCTGAAGACGGCGGCAATGGTGCCCTGAACCATGCTGACGTCGTTAGTTATTCGTGAGATGAGTCGCCCGGTCTTCTGAGTGTGGAAAAAGGACAGCGGCAGCCTGTGGAGATGCGAGTACAGGCGATCTCTCAGGTCTTTGATAACCTTCTGCTCGATGGACGCGATCAGATACATCTGCCAGTAGTTGAACACGTTTTTCAGGAACATCACGATGAGGATGACGAAGCATATCCGCTCCAGAGACACGAGCGGCCTGGACGAGAGCAGGTACTTGTGGGCCTTCATCTCCATGTAGTCCCTGACCTTCTGGAAATCCCTGAGACCGGGGAACTCCAGAGACGCTTCCTGTCCGGCAGATTGTTTCTGCTCCAGAGAAGTGGAGCTGAAGAGCACCTTGATGAAAGGCGAGATCATCCCGATGGAGAAGCCGCTGAATAGCGCGAACAGGGCCATGCAGACGAGGGCGGCCGTCATGCGCCGCCAGTGCGGCTTCACGCAGGAGATGAGTCTGAGGAAAGTGCGCATAGTCACCACGGATATCGTTTGACGAACTCTTCCTCGAAGTCGTAGATGTTCACGAAATCTTCCAGATTGTCCTCCTCCGTCTTACCTAGAAGATTGTGAGTTACAAGATTGAAGACGATTTCACCGAAATCGCGCGTGGTCTGGACACCCCAGTAGTTGAACACCGTCTTGGTCATGGGCCCGTACTGGTCCAGCCCGAACTTCCTTATCCCATCAAGCAGTTCCCTGCCCGTGACGTGCCTCGGTCTGTCGAGCTTGGAAAGCGTGTAGTTGAGTGCGAGCATTACAAAGCCGTAGGCCGCCATTTTGAAACGAGGGTCTTTCTCGACTATTCGCTCGACCTTCTCGTAGAAATCCAGATCTCGTTCCATGCTTGCGCGCTTGCCACCGGAAAAACAGCAGACGGCGCGGGAGCCGAGCGTTTGCTCAGCCTTCCCGGGCCTCGAAGGAAGGGCCCCCGACAGGCCCCTTGTTCTTGGACAATACAGTATCCCTTTTCCATTGTCCATCATCACGGCGCGGATGGTCAAGGTTGTAGTGAAGCCCCCTGCTCTCCTTCCGTGTCACCGCACACCTTATTATCAACTCGGCCACCAGGCCTATGTTTCTCAGCTCGATGAGATCCGCGTCAAGAGCGAATCTCATGTAATTGTCTTCTATGTTCTCCCGCAAGACGGCAACCCTCCTGAGGGCCACCGCAAGGCGCTCGTCACGTCTCACTATTCCCACGTAATCCCACATCAGTTTTCTCAGAGCATGCCAGTCGTGCTTGATCGTAACGCTATCGAACGGCTTCCTGGATTCGCCTGCTTCGAACGCGGGCACGGCCGAAGGCGCTTCACCCTTGCCGCTCATCACGGCGTTGGCGGCTCTCTCGGAAAACACCAGAGCTTCGAGCAGCGAATTGCTCGCCAGCCTGTTGGCTCCGTGGACACCCGTACACGCGACTTCGCCGCACGCATAGAGCCTTCTCACCGTTGTGCGGCCGTCCAGGTCGGCAACCACGCCCCCACACATGTAGTGAGCCGCGGGCACCACGGGGATGGCTTCCCGCGCCGGATCAAGCCCCAGAGAAAGCAGCTTCCCGTGAATGTGAGGAAATCGCCGGGGAATTCTGTCCTTTCCTATGGGCCTCATGTCCAGCAGCACGTGAGGGTCTCCCCGCATCTTCATCTCCCTGTCGATCGCTCTCGCGACGACGTCGCGAGGGGCCAGATTGCCGAGCTTGTTATATCGCTCGAGAAATTGCGCCCCGTCCCGCGTCGTCACGACGCCCCCCTCTCCCCTCACGGCTTCGGAGATGAGGAACGACTTCGCTTCGGGGTGAAAGAGACACGTCGGATGGAACTGGACAAACTCAAGATTGGAGATCACCGCACCGGCCCTGTAGGCCATCGCGATACCGTCCCCGGTCGCAATGTCGGGGTTGGAAGTGTAGAGGTAAACCTTGCCGCACCCGCCGGTGGCCAGCAAGGTGTGGCTCGCAACGAAGGTCGTGATTCTCCCCGTCCTCGTGTTGAGGACGTGCGCGCCCCAGCAGACGGGACCCTCCCCGGAATCCATGGCCGGTGCCCCTTCGACCACGAGCTCGATCCCAACGCAGTCCTCAAGCAGGGTGATCGATGGATGCTTCAGCACTGCCGCGAGAAGAGCGCTCTCTATTTCCCTGCCCGTCAGATCGTTCGAGTGCACGATTCTTCTTCTGGAATGCCCGCCCTCCATTCCGAGGGCCAACCCGCAGGGTACTCCCTCGTCGCGAGAGAAGTTGACCCCGAGATCCAACAGCTCCCTGACCAGACGGGGACCGTCTCGCACGATCAGTTCTACCGCCTGCCGCCTGCCGAGCCCGGCACCACACTTCATCGTGTCACTAATATGTAGCTCGAAGCTGTCGTCGTCGGACAGCACACATGCCACTCCCCCCTGAGCATAGTTGGTGGTCGACTCGAAGTTCTCCTTCTTCGTCACGATAGTCACCGTGCCTGCCTCCGCCACCTTCAGAGCGAAAGTCAGACCGGCTATCCCGCTCCCCAGCACTAGAAAATCACTCTTCTTGACAGCCGACTCCATCTGGCCTCCCCCGGTGTAACCGCCTCTCTACACGGGCCAGCAACATCCGCTCCATGATGTCGCGCCCGGCTACGATCTCCAGCCTCACTCCAAGGGCAAGGGCCGGCATCCTGTCGGAGAATCCGGCGCCTTCAGGGAATCTTAACGCGTCCTTTTCCGTGGCGATCACGAATTGCGCTCCGGCGGCCGAAGCCTCCTCGCGCATCCTCGCGAGGTCCTTCCCAGAGAAGAAATGGTGATCGGGGAACCTCCCGGCCCCGACTATCTCCGCGCCGGCCTGTGAGAGCGTCTCCTCGAACGAAAGCGGGTTCGCTATTCCTGAGAGAGCGAAGACCTTCGTGCGCTCAAGAGCGTGCGTGTCCATCTCGGTCCAAGACGGAAGCCTCCAAAGCCCCCTAATCACGTGCTCGGCCCTCACGATGGGAGCGGTGGTCAGAGACTCGATCTCCATCGCGAGGCCTCCCAGGCCGCTCGCCTGATTGCATCTCGTGAGGACGACAATGTCGGCCCTCGAGAGGCTCTCCTTCGGCTCCCTGAGCCTCCCCCTCGGAAGGAGATAGCCTTTACCCCAGGGATTGGTTGCGTCTATGAGCACGATGTCCAGGTCCCGTCTCACCAGAATTGATTGAAATGCGTCGTCCATCAGCACCACGTGCGGTTTGAGCTTCCTCGACACGCTGAGCAGCACGGCTGATTTCCTCGAGCCCGATGCCACGGGCAGGGAAGGCAGAACGCGCGACAAGAGCGCCGCTTCGTCTCCGGCGAGAAGCGGGGCCTGCGAGGAAAGCTCGGCACCTCTGAGCAACACGAAGCTCTGCCCGCGCCGGGCGCCGTACCCGTGGCCCACGACGGCGACCTTGAAGCCTCTTCTGTCGAGAAACTGGGCGAGCCAGGCAGTGAGAGGAGTCTTGCCGGTTCCCCCCACCGTGATGTTACCGACGCTCACCACTGCACAGGGAACCCTGACTGGATTCGTCAATCCGATGAGAAGCCACCTGAGCTTGAGGACAAGGCCGTAGGCCCAGGAAAGCACGAGGAGCGGCCACGCCCCTGCCCTGAGAACGAGGGAGTCTTCGTGTTCCTCGAGATACTGAAGCAGTTCCGTCAATAGGGCCTTCACAATACGTGCGCCTCCTCGAGATACTCGAGCGTGAGCAGCGAAGAGACCGGCCTGGACTCACACAGGTCTTTGGCCTGCCGTCCCCGCCGGACTCTCTCCTCCTCAGAAGTGGCGAGGAAAACGAGTTTCTCCGCCAGATCGCACGCGTCCTTTATCGGCATGAGAGCGCCCGCGCGTTCCAGCGACTCGTAGTCACAGCGAATGTTGTAGCTCGAGCTGCCTGCGAGCACGGGAATGCCGGCGGCCGCAGGCTCCAGTATGTTGTGGCCACCATGACCCGACAGCGTCCCACCCAAGAAGGCAATATCGGATTCATGATATGCCGCCGCAAGCTCGCCGATCGTATCCAGTATCACCACGTCGGGATTCGGCCCCACGGGAGCCCGCCCCTCCTTATCGCCCGCCGACCGGGACACCCCCTCTTTGAGCAGCGTGCTCCGCCGCGTCACTCTGAAACGCGCCGAATCCGCGAGCGCCACAAGGCTCTCCACCCGCCTCAAATGTCTGGGGGCGAGAACAAGCCTCAGCGATTCGCACGCCCGCCTCGCGAGAGCGAAACCGTCGCAGATCACTTTCTCCTCTCCCGAACGGGTGCTGCCCGCGGTGAACACGATTTCCGAACCTCCCCACCCTGCCAGTCTCCTGAGTCCCAACCCGGCCCCGACGGCGGCCTCCCAGTCTTGCTTTGTGTTGCCCGTGATCCGGATTCTCTCGGGCCGCGCACCCAGAGCCACGAAATTCCCGGCGTGGATCTCGCTCTGCACCAGGACGGCGTCGATGAGAGCCACAACGGGTCCGAACAGAAACAGGAACGCCCGGTATCGTCTCATACCCTTGTCGCTCACTCGCCCGTTCACAACCGCTACCTTCACGCCTCTCGATTTCGCCTCGGCGATGAGACAGGGCCACAGCTCCGTCTCCACGAGAATGAGGGCGTCCGGGTCGAGCCGCTCGAATGTTCTTCCGACGGGGAAAGGGGCGTCCGCCGGCAGAAAGAAGAAGCGTGAGACGCCCTTCAGGCACGCCCTCGCAACTGAGTGACCGGACGCGGTCATCGTGGAGACAACGACGTCCGTGCCGGGCCTTCGAACCAGCTCCTTGACCAGCCTCGTCACGGCCCGAACCTCGCCTACGGACGAGGCGTGTATCCACACCGCGCGCGTGGCCGAGGAAGCCCGCGGCGTCGTACCGGACACGAACCCAACCCTGTCCAACCATTTCTTCGAGCCCGCCGCCACGGCGATCACCCAGAAAGGTGACGCGGCGAAGAACAGGACGGTGGAGACCAGTCCGTACAGTCGAATCACAAAAGCGATCCTGCGAACCTCCAAGTCACCTCCTCGCCGTGAGCTTCATGTGGCGCGAGAGCTGGGACGTGAGCTCGGCAAGACTTTCTTCGAGCGCGCGACCGTAGCGTTCTATGGAAGCGTGAGTCAATTCACCCGGCAGCTCGAGCGGCTTCCCGTGGCCGACGACGACGCGCGAAAAAGGCACGGGGATTTCGAATCTGTCCCACGTGCCCAGGACAATTTTGTGCGCGGACACGCAAGCCGTGGGGAGAATCTTGAGTCCGGAGCGCTCAGAGATGTATATGACTCCGGGCTGCGCCCTGTGCCTGGGGCCCTTTGGTCCGTCCGGTGTCACGGCAAGGTCCCATCCATCCCTGGCCCTTTTGCACATGTCGTACAAGCCTTCCAGCCCTCCCCTGGACGAAGATCCCCTGGCTGTTGCAAACCCCAGGCGCCGGAGAATCTCCGCCATACATTCGCCGTCTCTGTGCTGGCTGACGAGAACACATATACGGTGTCTTCTGTGCGTGTATGCCAGAATCAGAATGTCGGCGTGCCAGAACACGAATATCTTGCTTCCCGCCTCCGACTCCGCGAGAGCGACGTTCTCAAGCCCCACCCACTCGATCCGCAACGTGAGGCCGAGAAGTCTCACAAGCGCCGCGCCAAGGATACCAAGCACGGAGGCCAGAAGGCGCTCGTGCAACGGCCTCGCCCCGGAGGACGTCGCTCGACCTCCGGCCTGAAGATACCGCCTATTCATCCGGACCCCTGCATCGACTCAGGAACGTAACATGGCGAGGGCGCTTGCGGCCACCCTCTCCGAAGCTCCTGGAGTACCCAGCGAACCAGCGACCGCCCGCAGCTCCCCGATTATTCGATTTCTTCTCTCGGAGTCGAAAATGAGCTCGCCCAGTTCGGCGGAGATGCGCACGGGATCAATCGCCCCCTGCAGGTACTCCGAGACAATCCTCTTGCCGGCCACGATGTTCACAAGACCTATCGAGTCCAGCTTGACAAGCCTCTTGGCTATGAACCAGGAAACAGGTGAGACTCGATAGACTATAACGAGCGGAGTTCCGAGGACGGCGGCCTCCAGAGTAGCAGACCCTGAGGCGACAAGCGCCGCGTCTGAAACGTACAGAAGCCGTGCGCCTTGTCCTTCAACAAGGTGTACGGGCATGGGCTGTCTTCCCAGTACTTCCACGAAGAGCGTTCGGGGCAGAGTCTCCGCAGCAGACACCGCAATCTGCACGCGTCGGCTGCCGGCCAGAAGTCGAGCCGCCTCAAGCATCGAGGGCAGGAGTCGTTCCACTTCCTGGGCCCTGCTTCCGGGCAGAAGCGCAAGCAGGGGGGCAGAGCCGGAAAGACCGAGTCCCCTGCGCACCTCCTCCTTCTCCTCCGTCATCGGGAGCGACTCCAGGAGCGGATGCCCGACGAATTCCACGTCGATCCCGTGAGCCCTAAAGAGCTCTACTTCAAACGGGAAGACCACGGCCACCTTGTCCACAATCGACGACATCGCCGGCAGCCTGCTCCTGCCCCAAGCCCAGACTTGCGGCGCGATGTAGTACAGCACCGGCACACCCATCCCCTTCGCCAATCTGCTCAATCTCAGATTGAAACCCGGGAAATCGACGGCTATAACCAGTTGCGGTTGGTGTCGTTCAATGAATACCTTCATCTTCCACATTAAGGCCACGAACCGCGGTAGCTTAAACAGCACCTCGGTGAATCCCATCACGCCGAAGTGTTCGGAGCCTGCAACCATCGTTGCGCCGGCCTCTGACATTCTGGGCCCGCCGACGGCGAAGACTTCCACATCAGGCCTGCGCCGCCGGAGCGCGTGAATCACCCGTGACGCGTGGAGGTCGCCCGAGGCCTCGCCTGCGACGATTAGAATCTTCACGGGGCTCAAGATCCCTGACCTCCCGCCTCGTCTTCTCGTGTCGCGTGAACCCGCACGGCGTCTCTGATCGTCTCGTTTATCCTGAACGCAACTTCCATCGCTCTGATGCCGGCCGTGCCGTCCACGATCGGCTTCTCACCTCTGAGAACGCATCTCACAAAGGACTCCAGCTCAAGTCTCAGCGGTTCCTTCTGGGGCGCCACGATGACGCGCCGCACGATGCCCGGCGCAATCTGAGTCTCCTCCCAGTCTTTTCCAAGGGAATCTGCCGAATCGCCGCGTTCCAGCTTCCGGTAAAGCTCGGCCCTTCCCGCAAGGCAATCCACCGAGACGTAGAATTGACTTCCGAAGAACCTGATTTTTCGGACCTTCTCCCTCGAGACTCTGCTCGCGGTGAGATTGGCGACGGCTCCGTTCTCAAAAAGGATCCTTGCATTTGCTATGTCCACGTTTCCAGTCAGAATGGGTACTCCGACCGCCTCCACCGAGCGCACTTCACTGTGCACCGTGGCCAGCGACAGGTCTATGTCGTGTATCATGAGATCCAGGACGACGTCAACGTCGGTGCTGCGCCCCAGGAAGACGGACAGCCTGTGCCCCTCGATGAAGCGCGGATGCGTGATCAGGCCCAGAGTCTCCTGAACCACCGGGTTGAATCTCTCCACGTGGCCCGTTTGGAGCACGGCGTCCGCGCCCTCCGACTGTCGCACGAGCTCTCTGGCCTCTTCCAGTGTCGCGGCGAGCGGTTTCTCGACGAGAACGTGTGTCCCGGCGGCCAGGCATCGCGACGCCACGTCAAAATGTGACGTGGTGGGTACGGCCACCGTCACGGCATCGACGGCCGAAAGGAGACCTTCCAGGCTGTCGAAGACCCTCGCATTGAGCTCACCCGCCACCCGTGCGGCCGTTTGTGAATCCGAGTCAAACACTCCCACCAACTCGGCTTCGGGCAGAGAGGCGGCCACCCGAGCATGCTGCCGGCCCAGATGTCCCACACCCACGACTCCCAATCTCACTCTCTTCACGGCGCTCATGGCAATCTCCAATCGATACTGTTTGAACGATCTGGGGGGTCAGGGGGACTCGATGCGTGCCTGAGTGATGCTGAGAGCGAGAAGCCGGGCAAGCCCGCTACCTGGATATGCCGCGTTGCGACTGCTCCACGAACTCCACGAACTCCCTCACCTCAGCAATGTCGGGCGATTCGGACTTGATTCGTTCTAGCGCCTGCTTGGTGTTCAGATCGGAACGGTAGAAAAGCCGGTACACCCTCTTAAGCTGAGTTCGCACGTCCGGAGAAATTCCCCGCCTGACCAGCCCGATCGAATTCAGTCCCGCCACGACCAAAGGGTTCCCAGCGGCTCGCACGAAAGGTGGAACGTCCTGCGACACTCTTGACCCGCCGCCGATAAAGGCGTACCTCCCGATCCGGGCGAACTGGTGGACGGGAGTCACTCCGCCTACGATCGCAAAGTCATGAATCGACACGTGTCCCGCCAGGTTGACGGCGTTCGCCAGGATCACGTTGTTTCCAATCACACAATTGTGAGCCACGTGCACGTACGCCATGAGGAGATTGTTGTTCCCTATCGACGTCTTCCCTTCCTCCTCCGTGGCTCTGTTCACGGTCACGAACTCCCGTATCGTGTTGCCGTCGCCGATCTCAACTGCGCTGGGCACCCCCTTGTACTTCAGATCCTGCGGCGCCGTCCCGACAACGGCGCAATGGTGTATTCTACAGTCGCGGCCTATCTTCGTGGGCCCCTCGATCAGCACATGACTGCCCACGACGGTACCGCTTCCGATCTCCACTCCGGCCGTAATGATGGAATAGGGCCCTACCTGCACGTCCGCTGCCAACACTGCGGAGGGATCCACGACGGCGGTGGGATGTAGATGGGGCATGGCTTCCTCTGGCGAACCCGCTTTCACCTATCGACGATCGTAGACAGGAGATCGGCCTCGGCGACGAGCTCGCCGTCAACGAACGCCTGCCCTCTCATCTTGCAGATT
>JAZDPI010000042.1:0-8162 GCA_043797775.1 Candidatus Eiseniibacteriota bacterium | reverse complement strand
CTTCTTTTGCGTTGGTAGCGGGGGCCCGCTATGATACTGATTCTCTCATTTCAGAGGGCCTGGAGTGGGAGGAGATAGACCTGGCCCAATCGGTCAGGTAACCCACCTTAGTCACTTCGTGCGCTGATTCCAAGAGCATCGTAATTCACTGACGGGTTTCTTCCCAGGACAGACATTCTCTCTCGGGAGCGGGTAGCACACCCGTTTGGCCAAGGGGCACCCGAGTTCTGTGGGGTTACGGCAGGTGCGATGCCTGCGAGCCTCGCCGAATCGGGGCAGCCCTGTTTCTCGTTGGGAAGGGGTGTTCCGCTTGAGCTCGCAGAGAGAGAAGGGCCAGCTCAAAGGTGGCTTCGTGCCTTGGCCCAACCAGGTCCAAGACGCCGCACTGGCGTTCGGATTCACGAAGAGGGAAGGGAGAGTCCTACAGGCCATTGGGAGGAAGACCTACGGCTGGAGGAAGAAAAAGGACCGCGTCTCCTACCCGCAGATCGCGGCGATGACAGGTCTTCACGCGAGGAATGTGGCGCAGGTAATGCGGAACCTCCGCAGAGCCCGTGTACTGACCTGCGAAGGCGACGTTCGAGGAGGGTCGGTTCTGATATGGGGGATACAGGATCAGGTTGAGCTCTGGGACGCCAAGACGCTCCAGAGGCTCCGGAGCTCCGGGAGGAAGAAGCCCAGCGTGGGAAACGGCGGCTTGCAGGATGCTGGAGAGCTCGGGCAACCCAGGGTCAAAATAGCCCTACCCCCCAGGGCTAAAACAGCCCTGGGTACCCAGGGTCAAAACAGCCCTACACAACAGACACTATTACAGACATCTTTACAGACAAACCGCGCCGCTGACGCTGCGGTTTCTTTTTCAACACAAACAGAAGGAAGGGAAGAGGGGTTACTAGAGTCCCAGAAGGCCTTCTCAAGTGAGGGGAAGGCAGCCCGCGAGACGGGCAGCGCCATACCCACGCAGGAGCAGAAGTACCGCATAGCCGCTCTTTGCGCCGAGCTTGAGAAGGCGGACCTGAATCCCTATCGCTGGCTCGCCCGGACGAACAAGACGCGGACTCCGATTGTCATCGTGATCGAGGTGCTTGAGGAGGCCGTGGAGCAGAGGGCAAGGATACGCGACTTCTGGCCCTGGGCCGAGGGAGTGCTGCGCAAGATCTGTGAAAGGGAACAGATTGCCCTGGTGGAGCGCGAGCATGAAGGGCGCAAGCATGAGTTTGCGGAGCGAGCAGGAACAATTCTGGAGCAGATCATGCTCAGAGCAGAGCTGAAAGAGAGAGGAGAATACCGTGGAAATCCGTGAGGTCGAGCTCGAGAAGCTTGGTCCTGCGCCTTACAACCCGCGCCAGATTTCAGGCGAGGCTCTGGACGGGCTTGCCCACAGCATAGGCGAGTTTGGCCTTGTCGAGCCCATCGTGTGGAACGAGAGGACCGGGCACGTCGTGGGAGGTCACCAGCGGCTCAAAGTGCTGGAGCGCGAAGGGGCCAAGACCACGAAGGTCGTCGTTGTGGACTTGGACCCCGAGCGCGAGAAGGCCTTGAACGTCGCCTTGAACAGCCGCCACATCCAGGGGGACTGGACTGCCGGTCTCGGAGCAATCCTTCAGGAACTAAAGGTAGAGCTGCCGGAGCTTTCGGCGGCGCTGAGGCTGGACGTCCTGGAGACCGACTTCCAGAGGCTCTTCCCGCCGGAAGGCTACGCGGGCCTGGTCGACCCGGACGCAATCCCCGAGGAGCCTGAGAAGCCGATCAGCAAGCCCGGGGACCTCTGGCAGCTTGGCAGGCACCGGCTTCTCTGTGGCGATTCCACAAAGCCGGAGACGCTGAAGAAGCTCATGGGCGGCACGAGGGCAGTGCTCATTGCCACCGACCCGCCCTACGGCGTCGCGTACGATGGTAACCAGCACCGGAGGAAGGTGAGCCCCACCAAGCACGGTGGCGGCCTTGTGTACCGGCCGATTCTTAACGACGACCTCGAGGGCGAGAAGCTGCTTCAGTTCCTGACCGCCGCGTTCAAGGCGGCAGCCTCTGTCTCGACTCCCGACGCTTCCTGGTACGTGTGGCATGCCAGCGTCACGAGGGACGTCTTCATCGAGGCTCTGAGAACGGTCGACGTTGAAGTCCACCAGGAGATCGTGTGGGTCAAGGAGAACTTCCAGTTTGGCAGAGCGGACTACCACTGGCGGCACGAGCCCTGTCTCTACGGATGGGGGAAGAAGCACAGGTTCGTGGGCTTGAGGAATCAGTCCACCGTGTGGGAAGTGACGAGGGAGACCGACCACAAGCATCCGACACAGAAGCCGGTAGAACTCTTCGCAAGGGCGATGAGGAACAACGCGCTCTCGTTGGAGGCCTGCCTGGACCCCTTTGCGGGCTTTGGCACCGCCATCATAGCCGCCGAGGTAACAACGCGGGTCTGCTATGCGGTGGAGCTTGATCCGACCTACGTGGACATGGCGGTGGTCAGATGGGAGCGGTTCACAGGGCAGAAAGCTCTCTTGCTCAGGGACGGCAATCTGATAGGAGGGGGCTATGAGCAAGTCAAAGAAGCAGTTGCCTGACCAGGTTGCCCCCGAGGATGCAGGCGTTAAGGCGGTTCGAAAGCATCGCCCGATAAGGAGCCGGGTTTACTACGAAGAGCGACGGAAGCGAGTTGCGGAGCTTCGGACCATTGGTAACCTCTCATTTGACCAGATAGGGGAGCGGATCGCAACGTACGGCTTTGAACCGATGACCGGAGACCGTGCGTGGAGAGACTACCGGCTCTACATGAAGGAGAGCGCAAAGGCCTTGAACTCTGTCGAGCATAGGAGCGAGATTGTGACGAAGTTCGAGGGTCTCTTCTCTCTTGCCATAATGGCGTACAAGGATGCTCAGAGGCAGACGAAGGAGGGGACCAGGGTCCCCGACCCTTACGCGCAGGGCATACTGCTTCAGAGGGCCATGGAAATCTTGGAGCGTTTGGCTGAGCTATATGGTTTCCTTTCACGCAGGGGCTTCTCAGTGACGCAGACGCAGGTGCAGACTCAGGGGCAGACGATGGATGCGGAGCAGAGGAAGCGGGTGCTCTATGAGGTCATCAGCCAGTACCGGGCAGAGCGCGGGCTTGCGCCGCTGAGGTTTGAGAAGTAGAGAGACTGGCCCTGGCTCGCCACCAGCAAGACACGAGGGATCTGACTTCTGGGAAACCGGTCGCGCCACATCGCCTGTAGCGGGCTTCCGGCACTTAGACGCTATTCAGCAAGGAAGGGAGCAAGCGTTACATCCAAAGACTACATAGGCTAGAGGACTCCATCAAGCCACACCCGGTGGGAACCTGTGAATCAGGCCCTTCACAAAGGCCAGGTCAATGCTGAATGGCTCGTCATACCTATTTCCGGCTACATCTCTGTAGCAGATCGATCCATCGAACTTAGGCGGGTCGTAGAATTGGAAGAACTCACCAGTAGAATTCACCAGGTCAGACAACTCCTGCCCGGGAGCGAGCATCCCGATGTTAGCCTGAATCCGTCATAAATTCTGATGATCTTTGAAGTTCATACTTGCAAGAAGGCCTTCCGTTGTGGTTTGAAGGAGATATGGCAAACAACTCTCAACCTCAACGAAAGGCCACATTCTATGAGACATAGGAAAGCCGATTTGAGTCGCCCCGTCAAGAGAGAACTCCGAGTCGAGTTCACGGAGTCGAACCTGACCTCCTACGCAGGTCTTGAACTGCTGATCCGTTATTTTCGATCAACCCGTCTGAACCAGCTTATTCGTTACCACTTTGAGGGTCGTTGCATTCGTGGAGATTACGGTGTCGTGCCGATCGTCCGTCTTTTTCTGGGACTTCTCATGGTAGGCGGTCGTCGGTTGCAGCACGTCGACTTTCTCAGAGGCGATATTCTGTTCCATCGATTTTGCGGTTTGAGCCGACTGCCCAGCGCCAGAACGCTCAGCCGATGGCTGAAGAACTTCACGAGCAGTTCGCTCGAAGCGCTTCGTTCGATCAATGCCGAGATCGTTGCTCGGGCAGTTTGCCTCCTTCCGCTTCGCACTCTCACCATCGACGTCGATGGATCGGTGGTCTCTACCGGACTTCAAGTGGAACGTGCCTTCAGGGGGTTCAATCCTCACCACCGGAAGGTTCCGAGCTATTATCCCATCACTGCGTATCTCTCCGAGACCGGCCATATCCTCAGAGTGAAGAACCGCTCGGGAAACATCCACGATGGGAAGGCGTCGATCCCGTTCTTGAGAGACCTTTTCGGGCAAATTAACGAAACCCTCGGGCAATGCTATCGGCTGAACTTCCGCATGGACGCGGCCTTTTTCACGGCTCCGGTTCTCAAGCTCCTCGCTGCCCGACAAGCCGGCTATGCTATCAAAGTGCCTTTCTGGAAATGGCTGGAACTCACACGCCTGATACGAGAAAGGCGCCGATGGAAGCGTATCAACCACCAGGTCGATGGCTTCGAAGAAGAACTCACCCTTTTCCCCTGGGGTATGACTCAACGGGTTGTCATTTATCGAAAGAGAGTTTTCCATAAATCTCGCAGGAACTATCAACTCGATCTCTTCGATCCCGATGATGGCTATTATGAATACTCAGCCATCACGACGAATCTCTCTTGGGCTCCCAAGCAGCTATGGAACTATATGTGTGGTCGCGGCGCTCATGAGAGGGTTATCGGAGAGCTCAAGAGCCATTTGGCATTTGACACTGTCCCTACCAATCGATTTGGCGCCAATAGCGCCTGGCAGCAAATCGTCGCCATTGTACACAACCTGCTCACCAACTTCCAAATCGATACCGGCGCCGGGCGTAGACACCGCACACATAAACGAACGAATCTATTCAATCTCAAGACGGCTCAGAGTCTCCGTTTTGAGGTTCTCAATCATGCCGGCAGGATTGTCAGACCCAATGGAGCAACAATCCTTCGCCTTTCGAAAAATATCCTCCACAAGAGGACGTTCATGAAAATGACCGAGGCTCTTAAAACGATCTGATTTTTGACGGATTCAGGTTAGCATTGGTCAGAGAGGACTCCTTCCCCTTTAGGTTACCGGCCACGTGTTCCAGCCGGGGTCGAATGGTGACCGATACATCGAAAGCAGGGTCCAATCCAAAGTTCCTTAGCACCGCGTGAATGAAGCGCTCCCTGTTTTCAAGATTGAAGATTATCCTCGGGCGCGTCCGACGGCGCTCCAATTCCAGCGCTTGAGAGAGGTTGTCTGCAGCAAGAGCGTTTGCCCTCTTCGCGCTGTTGGAGAGAATGACCGTGCAGACCACATAGACTAGGGTGAGCACCGCGATAACGAAGCCTGAGTTATCGTTGCACCAACGTACCATTCCTCCAATTGCGACTGGTACGCACATGAGCAACCGTACGAGAGTGTCCTGAAAACCAGCCATTGTGGTTCCCCTCCAATGGTCGCATTCTACCTCCCAGACTCATCGGGCTCAAGGGGGAAGCTCCAGCCAGTCCAGCGTGGGGAGTCTGACCCGGGGCCGCTTGTGCGAGCAGCCTGGGTAAGCCCAACTTCGTATAGTGCCGATTATGCGATGCTATCAAAAAGAAAGCTTAGCAAGAGCTCTTCTGAGAGCCTTGTCCTCCACCCTGGCATAGATCTCGGTGGTGGCGATGTGCCTGTGGCCGAGGGCACGTTGAACGAGCCGCAAATCGCCGGTCTGGGAGTACAATCTGGTTGCAAAACTGTGACGTAGCCAGTGGACCGAGACCGGCTTGGCGATGCCCGCTGCCCCCACCCAGTACTTGAGCCTGAGTTGGACTTGGCGCCGGCCGAGTCTGGTCCCATTGCGAGAGCAGAAAAGCGGCGTTCCGTCAACCGCCCCGGCAGCCTCGATATGATGACTGAGAAGGCGGGTAAGCTGAGGATTGAGGAACACGGTGTCTTGGCGCTCGCCCTTGGCCGTGATGGTGACGATCCGCCGGGCACGATTCACATCGCCAGCGTTGAGGGCGACGAGCGAGCCGAGCCATATGCCGGTGCCGAGCAAGAGCGAGAACATCGCGTGGTCTCTTCTGGCGATCAGGCCGTCAGACTTGGGAATCGCGCCAAGCAATCTCTTCGCTTCGTCGGACGATAGGTAGCCCGGCACTCTTCGGTCAGTCGGAGTCGAGCGGATGAGCCGAGCAGGGTTGTCCCGCAGGTAGCCTGCGTCGGTCAGGAAGCGGAAGAAGACGCGCAAGGCTGTCTTGGCTCGATTGACCGTGAGCGCAGACTGTCTCCCGTTGCCGCCAGCGAGGAAGCGGGCCAACGCGTCGGGAGTGACAGCCGTCACCGGCACGTCCTTCCCGAGCCAGGCGCGGAGCTTGCGCAGGTCACGCAGGTATGCCTGCCGGGTGCGCTGGCTTCTGCCGTCGGCCCTGAGTTGCGTGTCGAAGCGTGCGATGGCTGTCAAGAGCTTCATGCGTTCACCTCCCTTCGAGTGGATTCTCAAGCTGTGATTATGAACGCTCTGTTCCCCAAGCCAGTCAACGGAATTATGCGAAGTGTCAGCGAGATTAGGGCATTCCCAGGGCACTGTTGCCCTACATTCCGCAACGTGGCCGCCACACAGGCGCTGTGTGGCCTTATCTCCAAGGAGGTAGATATCTGTGCCTAACCTATGGGAAACCCCGCCTGTCCCGCACGAAGTGGCAAAAGCTCTGACAGCGTCCAGTGTCCATGAGTTCTAAACCCTTCAAGCCCGTCAATAGACGCCCCGTTGGCATATTGCGACAGTGCGTCTCCTCCCATGGTCCAGATCTCATCAGGATCTCCGGGATCGCCTTCATGCTATCAGAACCCGGCATTCCCTTTACTCACACCGTCACACATCGAACAAATCGCAATTCCAAAACCCTTGCAAACAACCTCTGTCTTCCGATACAATCCCCATAGGTAAGTGAGAAGCGGGTCTGCTCATCAAATCGTATCCAGAATGCTCACGCTCATCCGTCTCCTGACGAATGATGCCTTATCACCATGAGCACTCCGGATGCAATCCTATATGGTAGGTTGCAATCGGCCAGGAGCAGACATTGACGGGTTTCTGCCAGCCGATTCTTTGGAGCCGGGTTCTACATCGGCGATAATTGGGCCGCTGCAAAACGTGAACAACCTTCACAGAAATCTGTTCACATGAGAACCATGAGAGGATCAAGGAAACGGTCAATTGGGAATAGTGCCACAAGCGATCGAGTGATTCCGTTGGGTTCTGGCCTGGCGGCTATTCCCGAGCGCCTCCTTCTTGCGCATGCACGTGGCGAAGTTCTCTTCATCGCCGGTGCCGGCATCTCGCAACCCGCCAGTTTGCCTGACTTCCGTGGTCTCGTGCTCAAAGTCTACGCGCGGCTAGATGCGGCCGTGTATGCTGTCATCTCCGAGATCCCACACGCAGCCTGCAATCAGTTGAGCCCTGACCTATCAGGCTTGACCAATCAACAAGCCGCGGAAGTCAAGAGGTTCATCAGTCAAGATTATGACGTCGTCTTGGGAATGCTCGAACGGCGAATTGACCTACAATCCCATGCCAAGAGCCGCGTCAGACAGGCAGTAGCAAGTGAACTACGCGCTCCTTGCGTTCGTCCAGCCCCAATTCACCGAGCGTTGATGCGCCTTGCCGATCGTGGCGGGGCTGAGACGATAGTGTCTACCAACTTTGAACTACTCCTTTAGGATGCTGCGAAGAGGTTACGCCCAGTGGTTCAGACGTACGCACTTGGGGGAATCCCAAGGCCGGGACGTAGTGACGATTTCACTGGCGTTCTTCACATCCATGGTGCGTTGGACCGTGATCCGGCCAGAACCTCGGATCTGATCCTGACCGATCAGGACTTTGGGGAGTTCTATCTGCGAAGGCGCGTCGTGCCGGACTTCATCTACGATGCCGCCCGGTTGTTCAACCTCGTACTCGTTGGTTACAGTGAGAACGACCCGCCAATGAGATATCTTTTGAACGCCGTTGCTGCAGATGGTACGCGCTTCGATGATCTCAAAGAACGCTTCACCTTTGTGGGAAACAGCCCTCCTGATCCCGTTGGGCTGGAAGACTGGAAAGGCCGGGGAATCACACCCAGTCCTTACGACGCAGCGAATGGCCATTCGGCGCTTCTCGACACCTTAGAGCGATGGGCGGCCTTGTCAGCCATCAATGGTAAGAGGAGCCG
>JAZDPI010000348.1:0-5098 GCA_043797775.1 Candidatus Eiseniibacteriota bacterium | reverse complement strand
GACTCAAAGAGCTTGGAGAATCTCGAGACTTGAGCTTCGGCGAAGCTCAAGTCGGGGTTGTCTGCGTCCGGAAAGTGTGTGTAGAGACCTTCCAGGGTAATCGAAGGTAAGGAGGCCATCTGCTTCAGCGTCTCACGTGCGCTCTCGTAGTCCAGACCGGTTCTGCCCATGCCCGTGTCGATCTCCACGTGGAAGACAGACTTTCTCGCGAGTCGCTGGCTCTGCCTGGAAAGTTTCCTTGCGAACTCGAGGCTCGAGACGGAGGGACGAAGCTCATTCAGAACCAGTTCCTCGATCTCCGAGGGCAGTGAGGGGCTCAGAACCAGAATCGGCGCGGAAAGACCGGCCCTTCGAAGCTCTATCCCCTCGTGCAGGGTGGCCACGCCCAGCATGTCAACGCCCGCTTCCACCGCGCCGCGCGAAACTTCCACGGAGCCGTGGCCGTAGGCGTCCGCCTTAACCACAAGACATATCTTCCGTTCGAGGCCGACGACGCTCCTGACGAAGCGGATGTTGGCCGTGAGGGCGTCGAGGTTGATTTCTACCCATGCGGGGAACTTCATAGACTCTCCTGTTGCCGTTTGATGCCGGAAAATGCGAGTCTCTCAGGCAGACTTATACCACAGGCAGGAAGCTAAAGCAAGGACGCGCGGGAGCAACCTAAGTCGGTGCTACATCCGGGGATTCAGACGAAGAAGAGCCGCCGCTCATCTGAAAATCGCCTTCACCCGACCCCAGGTCGTCGCGTCGACAGGGGTGTAGTCGCACCATGCGTCGATGCTGCACAGGGTCGTATTCCATCCTCCCCACTGCCCACATCCACCGATCGACGTAGCCAGGTCGTACTGGTTGGCACAGTTGATCACCCTGTGGGTCCCGGTGTCGCCGTTGCTTGTGATGTTGAAGTAGGTCCTCCCCGTTCTGCCGGAAACGTTGGCGTAGATAAGATAGCCCGGATGCTGCCAGGAGTTGTGGCACACCGCCGAGTTCGCGAAGAAGAGAATTGCAGCCGGCTCGCCCACGCCGGAGGGACCGGCGGCGAACCCGGGACACGGAACGCTGCGGGAAAAAACGACAGACTCCCCCAATTGTGCGATTCCAAAGCCGGCCCCAAGGAACCCGTTCGGAGTTCCCAACTCGATGGGATAGTCAAGGCTGGAGATGTGAACGACCACGTAGGCAAACCCGTAGGGGGCTTTGGCGTCATAGCACTGGAGCGTAACCGGCGAACTGGTATGCGAACAGATCCCTGCCGGAAGCGAATCGGGCTCCTCGGCAAGACCATACACTTCGAGGTAGAGAACGGGATTCGAGTTGCCTTCCGAAATTGACACCGCCAACAGCAGGAAGAGGCAACAGCCCGACAGCACCGGTAACAATGATCTCATCTGCTCCTCCTTTCCAGGGCAACGTGATTCGGAGCGAAAAATCGGTGGCGAAAAGGCACGCGATAACTTGCAATCATCGACAGAGTTCCGGGGCCGCAATCGTGTGCCGTGCGAGAATAGCGCAGGATGGCAGACCAAGGCGTTTCGTCGTCCAGCCGCCCGCGCGGGGCTGGGGTGGCCATCCGAGGCCACCCCAGTCTTGTCAGTCATCCTGTCCAGTTGAGCCGGCAGTGCTAGTGCAGGATCCTAAGCCTCGGCGCCTTCGCTCTCTTGACTGCAAACGTACCCAGATAGGGCCCGGATACCTTCACAATCAACCCGAAGTTCTTCGACGGCTCTGCGAGCCACCCGTTCACGAAGTCGGTGACATCAAACTCAACCGTCCTGCCGTCCCCGACCTCACCTATCGAATAAGACGAAAGGCTCTTGTCCCAATCACCACCGGCCTTGTCCCAACCCTCACCCCAGCTCACCGTCTCTGAGCTCCATTCCTTGGCAAGGGCAAACGCCTGGGAAGAGAAGAGGCCCTTTTCACCCTCACAGTCCGCCTCGAACATCATGCAGGCGAAGTCAACAGTACCTTCGCTCAGCACCTCCGGCATGGAGAAGCGAACGAGAAGCCTCAGCTCGTCTGAATCTCCCCCGGGCCCTATTACAGCCGCATCCTGAGCCTCAATCTCCACGGTCTCACCCAGGACGTGTACGGGGCAGAGAGCCGGCAGAGCAGCTGCCAGTAAGACAATCATGATCTTCTTCATGGCTTTCATCTCCTTGCGCGCACGGACCTATTTAAGCACAACGAGCTTCTGCGTCTTCCTGAAATCCCCGATGGCAACGTCAGAGAAATAGACGCCCGAGGCGACGACTTCTCCCCGCTCGTTCGTTCCGTCCCATACGATGCTGAAGCGCCCAGCGGGCCGTGCCTCATCAACCAGGACCCTCACCACACGGCCTGAGATGTCGTAGACGGCGATCCTCACGTGCGTGCCGGCCACACGCACCCCGTACTCAAACGTCGTCTTAGGATTGAAGGGATTGGGATAGTTCTGCAATGCGAAGGTGGCCGCCGGAACTGTCGAGCCGCCGCGTGAGACGGGCCGCGCATAGTGAACCCCGGGATCTGACGTAAGGTAAGGTGCATAGTTCACGTCCCCATAGAACTTGCTCGGGTCGGGGCCGTCTTCGTCGTCCCACCAGTTGAGCAGAGCGTACACCGGGTCCTCCGTCAGATTTGCCACGAAATAGGAGAAGGTCGCGTTCGGCTTGAAGCGGCAAGACCCCGAGTCTGGATACATGCCAAGATCAGGGCTCGCCTGGTCAGTCACCGCAACCACCGTTCCCTTTGAGTCGTCGAACGTCGTGTATCGAATCACAGGAGCACCGCTTCCCGTACACTGGATGGCGTTCCCTGTGCTTCTTAAGATTCGGCAACTCGAAATCTCAGGCCCAGAGCTGCCCGAGCACTTGATCCCGTACTTGACCCCCGCTATCCAGATGTAGTCAAGCGTGGCAGACGCGTCACCGCTGGAGACGACCCCATACTTGATCGAGCTACTGTCGGTGCACGTGATGTCCGCATACTGGACGGCACCCGTCGTGCCCGTGAGAAGTTCTATCCCCCTCACCCCCGTGCTGCCCAGCTGCACATTGTTGTGGCTTATTGTCACGTCGCTGTTCTGCGTCCTTATACCGTCGTTCGTGAAGTCCGAGAACGTGCAGTACGAAACGCCAAGGTCCATGTATTGGGCAATAAGGTTGTTCTGGAAGCCGCTCACGAGCGTGCTCTCAACCTCGGCCGGCCTCAGGTTCCCCGAAACCCCAAGAAACTCAATCCCATACTTGCCGTTGGAACCAGCACATTCGATCGTGTCCCTCACCAGATTAGCATAAGGCGAGTTGTATGCGTAAAGCCCGGTTGCACCTGAAGCAGCGTCACTCAAACGTGAGTCGCGTACGCTCAAACTGCACGTACCGGAGCCCAGGAAACGAAGCCCGGTGTTCGAGAAACCGCTCACCTCTGTCCCCACAACGGAAAGCATGTTCAAGTTGGAGTAAATGCCATACTTCTGGTCCGCTATGGTGAGACCCTCGACGTCCGTGTACGTCTTCGCAAGACTCCCGTCACACTTGAGTCCGTACGTGAGGCTGTCGGCATCTCCTGCTATCGTGACGGAATTGACGGTCGCACGAGCACCATTGCTGACGATCACGCCTGCTCCGTCCTTGCGATTCGTCTCCAGATCGCACTCCGCAAGATCAAGAATGCTCTCCTCACCCGAGACAGTCACGCATCCCTTCACGTGGCCGCCTACAGTACAGTCCTCGACTGTCATAAGCGTCCCGGCCGTGCCTCGTATGCCGCCGTCGGCGCTCTGAGACTCCAGCGTGGTGTTGGTGACTTCAAGGGTACTCCCCGGGCCTGAGACGTCGATGCCGTAGTCGAGGAAGTCCGTGAACCAACAGTCGTCTATCGTGACCGCGCTGCTCTCAGCGGCGTACACACCCTTGTCAGCCCACTGGACGGAGCAGCGGCTCATCTCCAGCGTGCCGTCAACGTAGATGCCAAGCCAGTCACCAGGCTGTGGATTTGCCTCAGAAGACCTGAACTTGACCGCGTTGGTGAGGTCACCTGCAGCGACGAGAGTGCCCAGTACCTTGAGGCTACATCCCTCAGCAACGGTCACGCAGGCGCCGGGCGTCACCGTCAGCGTTGCACCCTCCTCCACGACAAGGTTCCCGTTGACACGAATCGAATCTACCCACACCATGTCTTCAGAAATCGAACCAGAAGTCCAATGAGGAGCAACTGCATAGGCGTACTTGTAGTTCCATATGGATACGTAGTCAGAGTCAGGAAAAACCTCGTAGCCGGTCAGCCCCAAGATCACAAGTGCAGCCTTCACCGGGTTTCCGAATCCAGGCATTGTGAGGTCAACCTTCCCGCTGTCCGGCTCAACCTGGAACTTCTGAACATTGATCACGTCTTCCCCGGACTTGAAAACATCGTCCGCAGAACTATAGGTCACAATGGATACCTGTAGCCTCTGCCCCGCACCCTGATAGGGAAGCCTATTGTGAAAATCTCCCCTCACAAGAACTTTCAGATCGTACGGACCTTCCTCGCCGGTCTCGAAATACGACGTGGGTGTGAAGAGGATGTAGTCCGAGGCCCAACTCTTCAGCCTGATATAATCGGGTTGCGCCGGAGGCGGTGAATCACTAGGATGGTAGTACTGCGTGATCCAAGTCACCTTGTTCAAACAAGTGTCTCCCAGCTCGTGCTGGCTGGGCAACACTCCCGTGTTTGCAGCGACGGTGTCTACGTCCCTGAACAGCCCCGCATCCTCGTACGGGCTGAAGCCACGTCCGAAACCAAGGGTGACGGAATCGCCGGGAGCGATTCTTGTCGTGTCGTCTATCGCCTTCGCAATCGCCCAATCTTGAAACAGCGCACAGAGCTTGCCCGTACGAGTTTCGTCTCCGGGTGCCAGCCTATCGTGCCAGGCTCCCTCCGGATCCGCCAGGACCGTCCCCAGTTCGTAAAGACCGCGAGCCGAAGTGAAGCCGGGCGTCACCGTCCTCACCCATTGGTACAGCAGATCGTCCTTGTAGTCTGACTCATCCACGTTGAACTGCTGCAAAACATAGATTGCGAACAGCCTCCACATCGCGTAGTCATTGCCCTTGGCCCCTTCACCGTAGCCTCCCAG
>JAZDPI010000288.1:0-6749 GCA_043797775.1 Candidatus Eiseniibacteriota bacterium | reverse complement strand
GCCTCTGACGCCAACGCTGCGACCCTGATTCAGAACTACTGTACGCAAGTGCTTCTGCGATTCAACGAGATCCGTCGCGGAGCGTCTCCGATGCCCTTCGAGGCGAGAATGGCGATCCCGTTCAATCCGGACCTCAAGAGCTCGTACTTCTTCGTCCCCGGCGTGATGGCGATGATACTCGTCATGATCTCGGCCCTTCTCACTAGCATCGCAATAACCCGCGAGAAAGAAACCGGAACGATGGAACAGATTCTGGTTTCTCCCGTGCTCCCGCGCGAGATAATTCTCGGAAAGGTGCTGCCTTACATCGTGCTGGCCTTTCTTGACGCCAGTGTCGTCCTGGCGGTTGCGCTCCTCGTCTTTCACGTGCCCTTTAACGGAAGTCCCGTTCTCCTGCTCGCTCTCACGTTGCTCTACATCACTACGGCCCTGAGTCTGGGCCTCATGATTTCCACGTCCGTGCGCACGCAGCAGATCGCGATGATGGTTGCGCTCCTCATCACTCTTCTCCCGACGATCATGCTGTCGGGGCTAGTGTTTCCGATTGCATCGATGCCGAAGCTCCTGCAGTGGATCACATATCTTGTTCCAGCGAAGTACTATCTCTTGATAGTCCGCGGAATTCTCCTGAAGGGGAGTGCCTTCACTCAACTGCTTCAGCCCGTGACGATCCTAGCCGCGATGGCGATCGTGCTTCTCTTGGTAGCCGTGCGCAGATTCAGCATGAATCTGGAGAAATAGCATGCACCGCATCCTCAACATGATAGGAAAGGAATTCAGGCAGGTGTTCCGCGACAGGCCCATGCTGGCCATCATCTTTGTCGCCCCGGTCGTGCAGCTTCTGATTTTGTCCTTCGCGATCACGACGGAGGTGAAGCACATAAAGCTTGTTGTGTGCGACTTGGACGGGAGCTCCGGCAGTCGCGAACTGGTTCGCAGATTCGCCAACACCGACAGATTTGACGTCGCGGGCTTCACGAGCGACATGGCCGAGATCAAAGAGGGAATGCGGGCGTGGCGCACACAGGCCGCGCTTGTGATCCCGCCCGGATTTGAACGCGACATGAGAAGAAACCTCCGGCCCCAGCTGGAGTTCGTTATCGACGGCACGGACGGAAACGCCGGCGGCATCGCCATGAGTTATGCATACCAGATCTTCGCCGGGTTCGGAATTGACCGGCTCGGAGGCCGAGGGGGCGGCCGTCCAGCCGCGTTTTCGCCGCCACAGGCAGAGGCGGCATCTACCGCCTTCGCGTCTTCCGGGCAGCCGACCCTCGTGCCGGCGACTCCTGCGCCGGCAGCTCTTGCGTCCGCGACCGCTTTGCCCGCTCTCCCGGTGACCGCGGAAGAGAGGATGTGGTACAACCCGGACCTCGGAAGCAGGCAGTTCATGGTGCCGGGTATCGTCGTGGTCCTCCTCACGATTCTGCCGATGATGCTGTCCGCCATGAGCCTGGTCAGGGAAAAGGAAATCGGCACGCTTGAGCAACTGCTGGTCACCCCCCTCAGGAAGCACGAAATCCTTCTGGGAAAGCTCATACCGTTTCTCGTGCTGGCCTACATAGAGCTTGCCATCGTGACCGCCGTTGCCGTCCTGGTGTTCAAGATCCCGATGAACGGCAGCTACCTTCTCCTCGCGTTTCTCGCGTCGTTGTATCTCTTCACGACGATCGGATTGGGGATCTTCATCTCCACGCTGACGCGCTCACAGCAGCAGGCCATGTTCGTTGCCTGGTTCTTCATGGTCTTCATGATAATGATGAGCGGGTTCTTCATACCAATCGAAAACATGCCGTTCGTTCTGCAGAAGCTCACATATCTGAATCCGATGCGGTACTTCATGTACATAATCCGCGACGTCTTCCAGAAGGGCTCTTCGCTCGGGTACCTGGTCAAGGACGTCGTGCCGATGACGGTGTTCGGGCTGCTCATACTCTTCTTCAGCGTGATGAAGTTCCAGAAGAGAGTGGGATAGAAGAAGCCGGGGGAGGTCCCGCAGGTTTCGTGGGCAATAACCCGCGCGGCCAGGTAGCCCCCGTGCATAGAGCCCCGTAACGGCTACCTCCGACTCCCGTGCCTGCTTTGCCCTTTACAATCGGTCGAGAAGCCGTGATAATTCGTGGTTACAGATTCACTGATCGACGGCGTCAGACAGGAGAACACCGCATGGCGTCCTACGGAAAACACACGAAACTACGGCTGCTCGTAGGAATCCTCGTCCTTCTGATCATTGTGCTTGCGGCCACTTCTCCCCTCTGGTGCCAGGAGAGAGCGGGAAGGAGGGGAGGGCCGTCGTTTTTCGATGTCTGGCTCCTGCCGCGCGTCTGGATCGCTGCGGCCCTCTCTCTGGTAGGGCTCTGGCTTCTGGCGCGCTCTCGCGTGACGCGCGGCCTCAGGCTCGCCTTTCTCGCCGTCATATTCTTTCTGTTCAGCGTCGTGGCGATCTTACCTCTGGGCTCCTTTGCCGCGGGGATGGGAGTTCATCCAAGTCCGGTCTGCGTCGTAACTCGGCCGTTCCAGTTCATTGAAGGAGGAAGGGCCGTTCCAATCGCATTCATATCGCTCTTTGTCTCGTTCGTCATTCTGAGCGTGCTGGGGAACAAGCTTTTCTGCGGGTGGGTCTGTCCCGTCGGCGCACTTCAGGAGGCCTTTCACAGAATCCCGGTCCCCAAAGGGCTCGCGCGGAACGGGTGGAAGATCAAACTTCCCTTCACGGCCACGAACATCGTCCGCGCAGTGATTCTGGCCGTGTTCTTTCTGACGGTCTTTGTCACGGGCGTGAGTGTCTACGATTACTTCAATCCGTTTGAGTCTCTGCACTGGGGCTTTGAGCGGCCGGCCATCACGGTGCTCCTGGTCACAATTCTGGCCTCGCTCTTCATTTTCAGGCCGTTCTGCTATCTGGTGTGCCCGCTGGGTCTCATCACGTGGCTGCTCGAGCATGTGGCGGTCTTCAGGGTGAGAGTCGACAAGGAGAAGTGCACGAATTGCGACGTCTGTGCTAAGCTCAGCCCTTGCCCGGCCGTCCCTGCGATTGTCGAGGGGCGGAGATCCAGACCGGACTGCCACACCTGCGGCCGATGCCTGGAGGTCTGTCCCGAAAAGGCGCTCAGTTTCAGGGCATAGGCATTCAGGCTCGATGCAGGAGGCGCCGAGAAACGATCGCAAGAAAGTCACTCACCGCAGGGAAGATGCTCCCCGACAGAGCAGACTTCTCAAGAGGGATGCCAAGGAGGTTCATGATGCAGGAAGATGGCGATGGCTTCGGCAGGATGAAGCCGATTGACGTGGCACTTGCGGTCGTAGTCATCGGCTCCGTCTGGGGGCTCTCCGAAGTCGTGCTCAGCAGTGCAATCAAAGCCGGAGGCTTGCCGTATCGGACGGGAATCCTCCTGGGCGTTGGAATGCTCCTCATGGGTTTCGCGATTGCCGCCTTCAGGAAGCCGGCCATGCTGGTCGCTGCTGCCGTCGTGGCCATTCTCTGCAAGCAGCTGGTTGTACCGATCCTGCACGTGTCGGTCCTGTGCAAGGCGAACTCCTGCCTGGGGGTACTCCTCCAGGGAGGGGGCATGGCAGGACTGGCCTACGTTGCCGGCCGGCGGCTCCACAGAAGCTACGCGGTGCGGATATTCGCCGCAGCCGCAGCCGCCCTCTTAGCCAGAGGAACCTTCTACCTGATAGGCATGCGGCTCGCTCCGTGCAATCATCTTCTCTCCTTCAACCGCGAGGGAGGCTTCGTGACTTACACCCTCCTCAACAGCGTACCGTGGCTGGTTCTTTCGGCAGCAGCGTTCCCGCTGGGTTACTGGATCGGCGAACGGGCCAGAGAACCCCTCTTCTCCTGGCGGGCAGTCCGGGCCCCTGCCTTCTATGCCGCCTCGCTCACGGCCATATGTGCCTGTTGGGTTGCCTGCGCCCTGGTTATATCGGCCGGGCCATAGAGCAGTGGCTGCCGCAGCCCGCGCCATCAATCATGAGAAGGTGTCGTCATGCTGAAGGAATTCAGGGAGTTCGCCATGCGAGGAAACGTCCTTGACATGGCCATCGGAATCATCATCGGTGCGGCTTTCGGCAAAATCGTGAGTTCCCTTGTGGGCGATGTCATCATGCCTCCCATAGGGTTACTGCTGGGCAAACTCGACTTCTCAAACCTCTTCGTCAGCCTTTCAGGTGACCAGTACTCCTCGCTTGCCGCCGCGAAAGAAGCCGGGGCGGCCACTGTGAACTACGGTGTCTTCTTGAGCACCGTAATCGATTTCGTCGTAATAGCTTTCGCCGTTTTCCTTCTGATTCGCCAGGTTAACAGGTTCAAGAAGCAGGCGGAAACGGCTCCCGCGGCTCCCGCAACAAGGGAGTGCCCGTTCTGCCTGTCCGCAATCCCGATCAAGGCCGTCAGATGCGCCTTCTGCACGTCCGAGCTCAAGGCGGCGTGACGGCACAGGCGACGGCACAGTCGGCCGTGCCGCGGGCTGCATGAGGCCCGGATGTGAGCACAGGGTGAGCGCGGGGACTCTCTCTTGCGGCGGATCTCAGCCTCGGCCAACGCTTTGTCCGATGCAAGTCGAGAGGGATTCGGCGCCGAAATACCATGCCACGTCTGAAGTTAAGGCATGGGCACGATCCGGGGGACGGTCGCAGGCGAGGCGTCAGAACGATCCCGACGCAGGACTCCGTGTGACACATGGTACTGGTAACCTGCGTCCCATGTCTGCTCGCTGCTGACAATTGCCGCTCTTTCCTATTGATTCGTCCTCCCATTTGCGGTATAATTAGTCCCCTGTCTAGTAAGGATTCAGAGGTCGCGCGCCCACGGTTCTCGTTGCTCGGGCCGAGGGTGTGATTCGTTTCTGTTGTACTTGCTGTTGGGATGCACGGTTTTCCTGCTCATAGTGTCCGCGTCCGTACCGTGCACAATGGAAGCAACTGTTTCGCTCCTGCACAAATACATCTTCGACAGGCGGTGACCGGGGTAGATTCTGCCCTTTGAGACAGGAGCATCCTCAAAATCTCGATTTCAGCGTGGGCGCGTATTTTTGTAGGGGTTTCTTGTCCTGTTCTTGCCTCACGCAGATTGTAATGTTCAAAACATGCAACGGAGGGAGGTGATACGAGAGCGTGCTTGAGAAATCGGGGTAGGGTTGGCGGTGTCGGTGTCACAGAAGTGGCGACTCGCAACTGCGTTTGGAGCCGGTTTGTTGAACGGGGTTCCTCTCGTCGTTCGGGTTCGTGCATGAGAGTGGAGTTTTGACGGGAGGTTCTCTATGGTCGACTGTAAGAAGTTTTCAGTTTTGCGAACGGCTGGGTTGCTTCTGGCATCGCTCATGGTTTTGGGGCTGGCGAGCGGCATTGCGCTTGCGGCACTGCCTGAGTTCGAGCTGGACGGCAACGTAGCCACGAACAATGCGAGCCCTGGTCTCCCCGACGACTGGGATCGCGTCAACGGTTACGTCCCCGGTAATCCCGGCGGTGCAGCCCTCTCGACGGGAGTCCTGGCGGATCCCGAGGGACTCACGCGTTTCACGCAGGGTTCCACGGACCTCAAGGACATCGGCGATTGGCGTTGGGACGACGCAAACTCGCCGGACAAGGCCGAGATTACCAATGCCTACGCGACGCTGTACGCGGGCAACAAGCTCTACTTCGGAGCCGACCGTGCGGCGACCAACGGGACGACGTACATCGCGTTCTGGCTCCTTCAGGGCAACATTTCCCTGGGTCCTGGGAACACGTTTACCGGTTCCCACGTCATTGGGGACATTCTTATCCTGAGCGACTTCACCCAGGGGGGCGGTGTCTCGACCATCAGAGTTTTCAGATGGGTGGGGACGGGTGGCTCTGAGGGAAGTCTGGATGAGTTGGCGGTGAACCCGACCACTGCATTCGCCATCGTGAATACCGGGGCCGTACCTTCACCCTGGCCTTACACACCGAAGACAGGACCGGCGGGTACGTTCCCTACCGGCGCTTTCTTTGAGGGTGGAGCGGACCTCGGTGCTCTCGGTATAACGGAGCCGTGCTTCGCCAATTTCCTTGCCGAGACGCGTGCGTCGGCAAGCATTACGGCAGAGCTGAAGGACTTCGTGCTGGGCCGTTTCCCCGCTGTGCCCAGCGCGACTGTCAACAGCGAAGCCGTATGTGATGGTGAGTCGGCTCAGCTTTGCGCCACCGTGACCGGCGGAGTCGGACCGTTCACTTACTCCTGGACCGGGCCCGGTGCTTTCACGGCCACGACACAGTGCATCAATGTTTCCGTTGCCGGAACCTACACCGTGACCGTTACCGGTGGCAACGATTGCCCGGCCGACCCGGCTTCGGGAACGCTCACTGTGAACCCGCTTCCCGTGTGCAGCATCACGGGTGGAGCGGACGGCATATGCCAGGGAGCGACGACTGAGTGGTGTGCGCCTGTTGCGCCTGGTGGTATGACGTACACTTATTCGTGGACAGGGCCGAGCGCCTTCACATCCACGAACAGGTGCATCACGATAGGTACCGCCGGTCGTTACACGGTAGTCATTACCGATCAGAACGGCTGCCAGTCGACCTGCTACCGTGACCTCACCGTTTACAGCGAGCCTGTGTGTAGTATCACTGGCGGAGCTGATGCGGTATGCTCGGGTGCGACGACCGAGTGGTGTGCGCCGGTTGCGCCTGGTGGTATGACGTACACGTATTCGTGGACGGGGCCGAGCGCCTTCACGTCTACGAACAGGTGTATCACGATAGGTACTGCCGGTCGTTACACGGTA
>JAZDPI010000275.1:0-14159 GCA_043797775.1 Candidatus Eiseniibacteriota bacterium | reverse complement strand
ACGGCATCGACGTCGATCCCGATCCCGGCCCAGGCGTACGGTCTTCCATCCAAATCTGTGACCACGACCGGAAAATTGATACCTCTAATGACTTTGCTGTAAATGGTTCTTAGCTCGGAGTTCTCCGAGGCGGGAATCGTCGCTGCGGCGCAGAAGTGAGCGAAAACTCGCGATAGGGCATCGGCCTGCTCCTCGAGTCTTCGAACCGTTCTGTTCGTGTATATGAACACGATGGTAACCAGGAGAGCGGTGCCCAGAAAAAGATACGCTCTCAGGAACCTGGTCCCACCGGGCCTCATGTCTTCCCAATTCGCCAAGAACATCACCGCCTGGGTTGGAGCGGGCAGCGGACGGCACCCGTCAGGAAATCTCTTCCACGCCACCCATGTAGGGCACCAGCACTTCGGGCAAGCGAACCGTGCCGCGGCGGGTCTGGAAGTTCTCGAGAATGGCTACGAGGGTTCTGGGAAGTGCCAGACCTGAGCCGTTAAGGGTGTGCACGTACTCCAGCTTCTTGGTCTCTCTCGCTCTGTAGCGAATGCCTATCCTGCGAGCCTGGAAACTCTCGAAGTTGCTGCACGAAGAGACCTCCAGCCATCTCTCCTCGGCCGGGGCCCATGCCTCCAGATCGTAACACTTCGCCGCGGCAAAACTCAGGTCTCCCGAGCACAGGAGCATGACCCTGTACGGAATGCCCAAGAGCTGGAGTATTTTCTCGGCGGAGCTCGTCAGATGCTCCAGTTCGTCGTACGACGTTTCGGGTTTCACGAACTTGACCAGCTCGACCTTGTCAAACTGGTGCACTCTGACGATGCCGCGTGTCTGCTTTCCGTACGAGCCCGCTTCGCGCCTGAAGCTGGCGCAGTAACCGACGTGCCATATAGGAAGTGCGCTTTCCTCGAGAGTCTCACCCCTATAGATATTTGTGATCGGAACCTCTGCAGTCGGATTGAGGAAAACGTCGTCTTGCGCGCAGTAGTACATGTCCTCTTCAAGCTTCGGAAGCTGCCCGGTGCCGAAGAGGCACTCTCTCTTGACCAGCGCCGGGGGCCAGACTTCTTTGTATCCGTGCGACCCGGTGTGCACGTCCAGCATGAAGTTGATGAGAGCCCTCTCGAGCTTCGCCCCGAGATTCGCGAGGAGTATGAAGCCTCCCCCGCCTATCCTGCTGGCACGCTCGAAATCCAGGATACCGAGTGCCTCACCCAACTGGTAGTGAGGCAGCGGTTCGAAGTCGAATTTCGGGATCTTTCCCCAGCGCCTCATTTCCACGTTCTGCGAGGGGTCACGCCCGACGGGAACCGAGGAGTGAGGCACGTTGGGGATCCTGGCTTCTATCGTCTTGAGCTCGACCTCGACGCCGCCCACCTCTTCGTCAAGCTCCCCCATTCTGGCCGAGAGTTGTCTCACCTCCTCGAGCTGCTCGGAGGCGTCTTTCTTGCTCTGCTTGAGGGCACCTATTTTCTCCGAGAGCACGTTTTTCCTGTGCTTGAGCTCATCCGCTTCGGAGAGGAGCGCTCGCCAACGGGCGTCAATCCGCAGAAACTCATCCAGGTCGACTCCATCGCCCCTGTCGGTTATCGCGCGCCTGACGTCATCGGGCTTTGTGCGAACAAGTTTTCTATCGAGCAACGGGGAAACTCCTCCGCCGGTCAGGTCGCGGCCAGGGACGAAAGGATAGCGCCGCCGCCCTCCTGCAGGATCTTCTGCGCCAACCTCACGCCTATCTCTTTCTCTTCACCCAGGCATCCCGTCTCTGTCTCCTTGAGCAGCTGCTTTCCGTCCGGGCTGGCCACGAAACCTTCCACCACCAGCTCCTTACCGTTGGTTCTGCCGAGCGCACCCGCCGGAAGCAGCGGGAAGCCTCCCAGCGCTGCGAGAAAATGCAGCTCGGCGTTGATCTCGGCTCTCGATACGTGGTCGTCGACGTGTTTCACGGCCTTTAGTATTTCCTTCTCGCCCCGCCTCACAAGGAGACACAGCGAACCCTGACCCGCCGCAGGCAGGCAAATCGACGTCGTAAACACCTCCGCGACCTTTTCCTGCAGGCCCAGGTATTCCGCGTCGGCAGCGGCGATTACAACCGCCTCGAAAACGCCGGACGCCATTCTCTTCATCTGCGCGTCCATATCAAGGCCGGTCCAGACGATCTCCAGGTCCGGACGGTAGTTCAGCAACTGTGCCTTCACCCTGAGACTCCCGGTGGCCACTCTGGCGCCGGCGGGAAGCTCATCCAGTATCAGATTCTTGCGCGACAGAAGCGCGTCGAACGGCGTCAGGCGCTCGGTCACGGCCCCGATCTGAAGCTCCTTCGTCAGTCCCTGTGGCACGTCTGCCATGCTGAGGATTGCAACATCGATTCGTTTCGAAAGGAGAGCGGTCTCGAACTGCCCGGGCACAATCACGTCGGACGTCGAGGCCTGAGCCGCCGCGTGCCCTTTCTTAGCCGGGAGCTCGACGATTCTCACCCTCATGTCGGGAACGAACTCCCGGATTTCCTTCCTAATGCTCTCGGCGTGCAACCGGCCGAGGCTGCCGGCCCCAACGCCGAATCTTGTAGATTGTCGGGAACGCATTTTCCTGCTCCCCTCTTGGTCTTCGAGACACGGGACGAGCCTCATAAGTCACGCTTGAAGCTATCACAAGGCCCCTGTGCAGTCAATGCCGTCAGAGGACAGAACTCCCCCGGTTTGCTGTGAAAAGACGGTGGAGAGCGAAGATGATCAGAGTGCCACGGCACCCTTGATCTTGCTGAGCCGGATGCCCAGAACAACGAACAGTGCGGAAAGAGCCGCCAGCGCGAAAACCGAGAAGGCCAGGCGGTCGAAGTATTCCACCAGAATCGCGATCACGGCCAGGAGCAGGCACAGGGCGTAGATTGTGAATGCGGTCCTTCGTGGAGAGGTCAGAATCGAGGCCAGTCTGTGCGACGAATGGTCTCTACCTCCGTGGTAGATCTTCCGATTCTCCCTGACCCTGACGACCGTCACAAAAGCGATGTCGAAGAGAGGGTAGCCCAGCACGATCAGAGGACCGATCAGAGAACCGGCCGTAGCTTGCTTCATGGCCGCGAGCGACAACGCGGCCAGCAGAAAGCCGATGGGAAGACTCCCGGAGTCTCCAAGGAAGATGCTCGCCGGCGAGAAGTTGAAACGCAGAAAGCCCAGGCAGGCGCCGCAGAGCGCTGCAGCGAGAAGGGCGGCGACAGGCTGGTGCTCACTGAGGAGCAAAGGAACGAACGCCAAAGAGGCAACCCAGCCCACACCCGCCGCGATTCCATCCATGTTGTCAAGAAAATTGACGGCGTTCATGATCCCGACAACCCAAATCGCGGACAAAAGAAGGAAGAGTCTCCCCTCGATCCAACCGCCTGCGTAGAAGCCTGTGAGCAGTACCACCGCGCAGACGACCTGACCCAGCATCTTGCCCCTGGCACTCATGCCCTTGCGGTCGTCATAAAGCCCCAGACCGAAGGAGAGGACGAAGCCCGCGACGAGAAACAGCTCGGCAATCTCAAAGCTGAGGCGAGAACAGGCGTGAGCGGCGGCCCAGGCTGCCAACACCGACGTGGTCACCGCCACACCACCCATCAGAGGCACGGGGGAACTGTGGAATCTCCTCCCGTCGGGCACGTCGACAATCGAATGCCTGACCGCGAGAGATCGCACGAGGGGAGTCAGAACGAGACTCAGGGCGATGGCGACTGAAAAGGAGACAAGTGGCACCATTATTGTGGACAGACACCACTCCGTGTCAAACCGTCAAAAAAGACTAACGCGAGAAAGCCGCTCGTGGAGCACCGAAGAGCGTACAGAGGGGGTGACGGCAGTGTCAAGCCCTTTCAGCCGTCACCAGTAACGAGGCAGTCTCTGTCGAAGGCAGGCCGCGAGGCGGGACGATGTCAAGGCGCAGGCATACGTCGTGTATCGTCATCGCCAGAAGCTCATCGAGGGACACGCTCGGCTTGTAGCCGACGAGGTCCCCGATCTTGGAAAGGTCCGGGACTCTTCTCCTCATGTCCTCAAAGCCTGGAGAATAAGCCTCTTCGTACGGGACATGGACTATCTCCGAAGAGCTTCCGGTCATGTCTTTGATCTTCAGCGCAAGGTCGTTTATCGTGACCTCCTCGTCGGTACCGATGTTGAAAACCTCACCCACGGCACCGGGGTGATCGGCAAGAAGCAGCACGCCTCCCACGACGTCACCGACGTAAGAGAAACACCTGGACTGCCGTCCGTCTCCGTAGACCGATATGGGCTCCCCGCGAAGAGCCTGAGTCACGAAGCGTGGTATGACCATTCCGTAGTCGCCCGTCTGGCGCGGCCCGCAACTGTTGAAGCAGCGAACGATCACGGTCGGGAGGCCCTGTTCACGCCAGTAGGCCAGGGCAAGGAACTCGTCAACGGCCTTGCCGCACGCGTAGCTCCATCGCGAGACCTCGGTCGGGCCGAGGACCCTGTCGCTGGATTCCTTGAAGGGCACGCCGTCACCCTTCCCATACACCTCCGAGCTGGAAAACAGCACGACCTTCTTGCAGTCGGCACCGGCCTCTTCGAGGACGACCTCCGCCCCCCTGATGTTTGTGATGAGGGATTTTAGTGGATTGTTGACGACGTAGCTCACACCCACGGCTGCAGCCAAATGGTACACGAGGTCACACCGTGCAATTATCCGCCTCACAAGCTGCCTGTCCAGCACGCTTCCCCAGCACCAGTGAAAACACGGACTGTCCTCGAGGTGGGAGATGTTCTCCCTGCGTCCCGTGGAAAGGTCGTCTATCACCCATACCTCGTCCCCCCTGCTCAGCAAGGCCTCAGCAAGGTGCGATCCGATGAATCCAGCACCGCCAGTCACGAGGACTTTCATAGAAGGCGTACCTCCATATGTATGCACAAGAAGACGCGGTTGAGCTACCTCAGGTACGACAAGACGAGGCCAGAGCCGGCCCCCGAGATGCCAACCCTAGGAACTGCACCAAAGTATGATAAGGCAGTCTTCTTGTCAAGAATTTTTCTGGGAACCGTCTCGGCGCCGGGCCCGCCCTTATATTCAACCAAGAAAGAAGATTAGGGCGCTTCCAGAAAGCGCACAAGCACGTCCGTGATTTTCTCCGACGCGTCGCCCCGCCCAAACCAGTCAGACCGAGGCTTCGCCGGCTCCAACGTCTCAATGGCACTCAATGCACTTAATACGTCGGTCCCCACGAGGATGTTCCAGCCGTCCTCCACCGTCTCCACCCATTCGGTCTCCTCCCGAAGCGTTATGCACGGGACGCCAAGCAGATAGGCCTCCTTCTGCATTCCCCCAGAGTCCGTGACCACCGCCCTGGCTCCCGTCTGCAGCGACAGCATGTCCAGGTAGCCCACTGGCGATAGAAGCAAGATGTGGGCCGCACCGGCCAGTTTCTCGAGGAATCCCTGGCGCCTCAGGGCCTCACGCGTCCGGGGGTGAACGGGAAACACAACCCTCGAGGGCACCTTCATAAGAATCTCCACGACCCTGGCAAGGCTCTCCGGGTTGTCCGTGTTGGCAGGCCTGTGAATCGTTACCACGATGTATTCCTTGGGACTAAGCTTCAAATCCTGGAGTATTCGTGACCTGGAGCGAGCGAGCTCCGCCTGCCCGAGCAGGGCGTCAACCATGACGTCTCCGACCAGAAAGACGCCGGACGTGATGCCTTCCCTTTTCAGGTTATCCACCGCGGTCGCAGTGGGTGCGAAGAGGATTGTCGACAGCCTATCGGCAACGACTCTGTTCACTTCCTCAGGCGTCCCGAGGTCAAAGCATCGTAAGCCTGCCTCCACGTGGGCAATGCGGAGGTTGAGCTTGGCGGCGGCCAGCGCCCCGGCCAGAGTCGAGTTCGTGTCGCCGTAGATGAGCACGAAATCGGGGGCGTCCGCGGCCAGCAGATCTTCGAGCTTCTCCATCATCTCACCCGTCTGCCGGGCGTGGCTCTTCGAGCCCACCCCGAGGGTGAAGTCCGGCCGGGGGATGTGGAGCTCCTCAAAGAAAAGGTCCGAAAGCTCAACGTCGTAGTGCTGGCCGGTGTGCACCAGCACCTCCCGAAACCTCTCTCTGAGCCTTCTGCTTAGGGCTGCCGCCTTGACGAACTGCGGCCTGGCCCCGACTACGCTTACTATCTTGCGCCCGGTCATTTGGCCTCGGGGATTCTTACCAGAGAGCCCGAGAGCGCCAGCGACTGCTGTGCCGCTTCAAGAACCCTCACGACGGCAAGTCCCTCCTCGCCGTCCGTGAAAGGTTGACGCCCGGTCTCGATGCACTCCACGAAGTGCTCGCATTCGATTCTCAAAGGTTCTCTCATCTGCACGCGGGGGATAAGGATGTCACCGACCCTCAGGCTGACGGCCTCGGTGTAGGACCTGTAGCCGGGAGTGTAGTCCACGCCCTTGTCGTAGATGCGGATCAACTCCGAGGCCTCCATGTCGTCGAAGACGGCCATCTTCTTCTTCCCAACTACGGTAAGCTTCCTGATTTTGTGAGGGTCGAGCCAGCTCACGTGAACGTGGGCCATTTTGTTGTGTTCGAAGAGAATCGTGAGGAAGACAACGTCCTCGACGCCCTCCCTGAGATAGCACTGCCCGACCGCCGAAACGGCGGCCGGCCGAGAACCTATCAAATGGAGTATGACCGCTATGTCGTGAGGAGCGAAGCTCCACAGGGCGTTTTCCTCGCGCCTCACGCGGCCGAGGTTGACGCGCGTCGAATAGGCGTAGAGAATCTCCCCGAGCTCACCCCTGTCTATGTACTCCTTGAGAAGTGTGACCGCCGGATGGTAGCGAAGAAGATGGCCCACCATGAGAACCCTGCCGGCGGCTTTGCTGAGGGAAACGAGTTCCTCTGCCAGGCTCGCACTCAAGGCCAGGGGCTTCTCCACGAAGACGTGCTTCCCCTTTTCCAGGGCCTCCTTTGCCAGATCGAAATGAGAAGTCGCGTCGGTGGCTATCACAATTCCGTCTACTTCGGGCGAATTCACAACCGCCGCGAAGTCGGTGACGAACTCCACGCCTGGGAACGAGCTCTGGAGCTTCTTGAGAGCGGAGGCGTCCTGGTCACAGACGAAGCGCAGGGAGCTGCCTTTGGCGCTGAGGAAATTCCTGATCAGGTTCGGGCCCCAGTAGCCCGCCCCGACGACGGCGATTCTAACCATTTTGCCCTCCGGAGCACGTGTTGAAGACCTGCATCTCCTCGACTGTCTTCCCTTCTATGAAAAGCGCAAACCAGAGCTCGACGTTCAGCATTTTCCAGATCAGAAGGCTGTTGTCACGCGAACCTCCGGCGTGCCGCCTCACCATTTCCAAGGCTCGGTCCGGATGGAACACACCCCTTCGCCTCACTTGGGGACTGTCCAGGAAGCTCAGGATGGAACGGCGCCGGCGAGAGAACCAGATGTCTATCGGCGTGGGGAAGCCCATCTTGTCCGTGCGCGAAAGCACGACCTCCGGGACAACGCCCTTCATCGCCTGCCGGAGCACGTGTTTCGTGCGTCCCGCTCGCATTTTGTGTTTGTAGGGAATCGACGCCGCCAGCTCCACGATCCTGTAGTCCAGGATGGGCACTCTCGATTCTATGGACGCGGCCATGCTGGTTCGATCCTCCACGTGGAGGAGTCCCTGAAGGTACTCCTTCGTGTCTGCATACAGCATCCTCTCGAACTTGTTCCTTCCCTCCGCGCCCGGCAGAGGGGCTACGTCCCTGGCCGCCTCCTCGAGGGACGAGGAAAAGAGCTCGCGGGGGGAAGGGGCGGAGAGCCGTCTGAAGAAGGCCGGGATGTCGGTGCCCCCGCGACGCAGGAGAAAGAGAAGAAAGTCGGAGAGCAGGGTGCCCGGAGACGCCGCCCCGAAGTGAAGTCTAGCCGCGTCAAGAGCTCTGTCTGTGAAATACGGCCTGTAGTACTTCGTGTATCCCGCGAAGAGCTCGTCACCCCCCTGCCCTCCCAGCACCACCTTGACGTGGTTACGAGCCAGAACAGAAACCGCGTATTGAGGAAAAACCCCTGCTCCCACCACGGGCTCGTCCAGGAACCAGACGAGACCAGGCAGGCTCTCGAAAAACTCCTCCATCGTAGGAATGACTTCGTGGTGCTCGGTGCCGCAGGCGCTGGTCACGACTCTGATGTATCGTCTCTCGTCGTATCGGGGCCCTTCGAGAAACGCGCCGGAGAACGTCTTCAACTGGTGTGGAAGGAGACGGCTGGCCGTGCAGACCACCGTGCTGGAGTCTATCCCGCCGCTCAGGTGTGCTCCCAGGGGCACGTCGCTTCTCAATCTGAGACGTACCGAGTCGGAGATCAACCAGGAGAGCTTGTCCACGTAGTACTTCTCGCCCCTGTCCTCTGTCTCGCCGAATTCGGCGTCCCAGTACCTGACTCTGCGCAAGGAGCCTCGTTCGAGGATCAGCCTGTGCCCCGGAAGGAGTTTGCTCACGGACTTAAGAAACGTCCGCTCCCCGGTGACGTAGGAGCGCAGCATGTACTCGGCCACCGCTCCCATGTCGACTTCCCTTCTCACAAGACCGCTCTCGAGCAAGACCTTTATCTCCGAGCCGAAGACGAGAACCCCTTTGTCGTAGGCGTAGTAAAGCGGCTTTATCCCGAGGCGGTCCCTGACAAGCACGAGTCTCTCTCGTGCCTTGTCCCACAGCACAAAGGCAAACATGCCGTTGAAGCGTTCTACGCAGGCGTCTCCGTATTCCTCGTAGCTGTGAATCACGGCTTCCGTGTCGGATTTCGTGCGGAACACGTGCCCCCTTGCGGAGAGCTCTTGAGTGAGCTCCACGTAGTTGTAGACCTCGCCGTTGTAAACGATCCAGACGCTGCCGTCCTCGTTCGACATGGGCTGCGAGCCGTGTTCCACGTCTATGATGCTGAGCCTGGCGCTCCCGAGTGCGACCGTCCCGTCGAAGTGGAAACCCTCCTCGTCCGGACCGCGGTGCCTCATGACGCGAACCATGCGTTGGAGCGCTTCCCCGGTCTCCTTCTCACCGGCGTCCAAACCGACTATGCCGCAGATTCCACACACGTCCTTGCCTACCCTGTTGAAGGCCGACCGATGCCGCCCGGGACCCGGCCTGCACCTATGGCGGCGATCCTTCTGGAAGCAGTCTCCCAGGAGAATCTCGCTTCCACGAACTTCCTTGCCTTCTCCGCCACGTACCTCCGGTAAGGGGCATCGTTGAGCAGAGAAACGACGCTGCTTGCGAAATGCCAGGGGTCGGAGGCGATCAGGATTTCCTCCTCCTCCTTCGCTCGTAGGCCCTCGTTGACGCACGGTGTTGCAACCACCGGAACGCCAGCCGCCATTGCTTCGAGCACCTTGTTCTGCAGGCCCGCACAGTACCTCAGGGGCGCGACGAAAACCGACGAACGATTGAGGGAGCCGTTCAGGTCCTCCACGAAGTCCATCATCATCACCCGCCTGTCCCTCCTCAGGCGGTCGAGCGAGCGATGCGCGGACGGGCCTATTACGCAGAAGCGGCAGTCGGGCATTTCCTTGAGAACCAGGGGGAATATCTCCTTGTAGAAGTGAAGAACCGCGTCCACGTTGTGTGGAACACCGAGATGCCCGACAAAGGTCACGATATTGCTGGGCCTGGCGTTGAGAGGCCTGAACCCCTCCAGATCCACGCCGTTAGGCACCACCTGCACGACTGCCGATGGGTTGAGCCGGGTCAGCGCTTCCCCCTCCGCGTCGGACACGACCCAACACTCGTCGAACGACGCGGAAAGAGACCGCTCGACCTCTCGTATCCGGGGAAGCTCCCTGGAGTAGATGAGTCTGCTGAGACCGCGTCTGTGCGGGAGCGATCTCTCGATCTCTCTTGAAATCACGTCCGTGAGGTCCAGGACTTTGTATGTCTGCGCTTCGTCTGCCACGTAGCCGGCCATTCTGAAGAGGTGAACGAAGATGAGATCAATCTTCGACGACCGAAGCACGCTTCGTATTTCAGAAGCCATCCTTCTCGATTTGTAGTATGCGATCTGCAGGGGGACTCTGCCCGTCAATGCCAGGATGCAGTTTGCCCAAGAGGCGCTCGGAGTCTGGGTCACAAGATGGAGGCTCTTGCAGTAAGCCTTGAGCGGAACGGCGTTCTCCCTTTCTCTCTCACCGGAGATGAACGAGGCCAGATGTATCTCGTGCCCGTCGGAAGAGAGTTTTCTTATGACGTTGAACGCTCTCAGCCTATCGCCCCTGTTGGGCGGAAAAGGCAAACGGGAAGCAAGAAAGAGAATTCTCATGAAAGCCCGAGTTTTCTTAGCAGGCCGACCGCCCTCTTGCCGGCATGGAACACCCCGTCGTTGAGAAGAATTCCGTGAGTGAAGAACCTGTATCGCGTCATGAAATTCATTGCCCTCACTGCCCATTCGAGCTCTGCAGGCTCGATGCCGTATCTTCCGTCCGCGTCCCCGCGGAGATCTATCTCGTCTTCGGCAAATCTCCCGAGCCCTCTCGAGAATGCCAGTCCGACGTGACGGGCCTTCCGGGGATCCAGCCCGACGAGGCGCATGGCGGTGGAATCCAGCGCCACGGGGTCGAGGCTGCCGAGCAGGAGATCGAGCTCCACCTTCTTGCCGTTGACGGGCCCCCGTCCCTCCATCGCCCGGATTCCGTCCATTATCGAGATTCTGGGCCGGAGCAACGCGTTGAGCTCGACGATGAGCTCGTCGAGGTGTCTGTGCAACAGTATCCTGTCGTACCGAGGGATGCAGCCCCACTGGTTCTTGAGCGCCCCGGTAAAATACGTAAGAGCATGCGTCTTGAGCTTCGGAAGTGTGATGAACACGTCGCAATCGGCCAGCTCCACTGGCAGGCCGAAACCGTCGAGCAGAGGATGGCCGGCGGGCCGGGAAGGAGCCTTTGAGAAATTCACCCACCTCACGCCGTTCTTCCGGACGACTTCGCGATAGCCCGACGCGTCGAAGCACTCGTCGACCGAGAACCTGGTACCGTCTGACTCCCCCACCACTATGTTGTCCGTTCTCTCACGAAGCACCGTTATTACGGCGTCGAGCACCTCGGGTGAGGTGTTGGCGTAGGGAGCCCTGTCGGGGCCGGGCCAGGAGAGGTTCGGCTTCAGAACCACCTTGGCCCGGGGGGCCACGATGGCGGTCCATTCGAGCTCTTCAAGAATTATTCTTACGCATTCGCAGGGAGATTTCGTGCGCGTCGACAGGACGACTACTTTGCTTCTCATCCTTCTTCCCTTTCAACAGAGAAGAATACAGTGAAACGATTCGCTTCACAAGATGATTCCAGTCGTATTCGCGCACGCGAGCGAGCCCCTCGGAGGCGAGTTTGAGTCTCAACGCGGGGCTGGAGGCGAGCTTCTCGATGGCAAGTGCAAGAGAGCGACTGTCCCTCGGCGGAACCAGCAGCGCGTTCTCGCCGTCCCTGAGCATCCCCCTCACTCCCGGAATGTCGGTCGCCACTATGGGAAGCCCCGAGGCCATGGCCTCAAGGAACACTATGCCCTGGCCTTCCCAGAGGGAGGGAAGCACGAACATCTGTGCGGATCTGAATCGCTCTCTGACCTCGGCCCTGTCCAGCCTGCCCGTGAAAGCGATCTTGTCGGTCAAAGCGAGTCTCTCTGTGCGGCTCTTCAGGCGCAGAAAGTGAGGCCCGTCACCCACCACGGTGATGCGAATGTTCTGGTCTTTGAGATGGCCCGCCGCTTCCACGAGGTAGTCGAGGCCTTTCCTTGCCTGCATGAACGCCACGGCAAGACAGTCAACACGATCCTGCGCACCGATCCGAGGAGAAACCTCAAGTGGGAACTCCGACAGTTCAATGCCGTTGGGAACGACGACCACTTTCTTGAGAAGGCCCTTTCCGTAACGGGCGATCTCTTCCCTTGCGAGCTCGCTCACCGCGATTATGAGAGAGGCCTTGGCGTAGGACAACAGGTCCAGGATGGAAAGAAGGGGGTAGACCGTGTACTTGCCCGCGATTTCCCTGGGCAGGAGTCTTCCGAGCGGTGCAAGCGCCTGCAGTTCTCCCAGGTGGGTCCCGTGTGCGGTTTCGACCAGCGGAGTGCCTCTGATTTCACGCCGTCCCAGGAAGGCACAGGGCCCGAAGTGCGAGTGAATGAGGTCGAACGGGAACTCCTTCCTCACGCTGCGAACGGCCGAGGGGACTCTGAAGGCTAACGAGAGGAGCCTCACGCCCGGGACTTCTCCGACCGGGACCGTGAAGCGTCTCACGCCGTCCTCACTGCTCTGCTCACCGCGCGAGGGCCCCGGCGAGAGAACCGCCACCTCAATGCCCTCGCGGACGAGCGCCCGGGAGAGCCGGAAGACGTGCGAGCCTACCCCGCCGAAGGTGTAGGGCGGGTATTCGAGAGAAACAAGGAGAACCTTCATCGCACGCTCCTTCTCACAAACATATACTACCAGGACGCTCCAGGCGACGACGCGATCGGCCGGCCTTTCTGCCGGGCTTTCTACCGGGCTTCGCTGCCAGAACTTCATCGTAGAGCCGCGCAGTCTCCGCCGCCATTCTCGGCGCAGAGAAGCGCTCCTCGAGCCGTCGTCTCGCTGCCTCTCCGAGCCTCACCGCCAGACTCCTGTCTGACAGGAGTCTCGTGATCGCCGAGGCGAGCGCGTCTGCATCGCCGGGCGGCACCATCAGACCGGTTTCGCCGTCCGATAGAACGTCTCGAGAGACGGTGGTGGCCACGATCGGCCTGGACACGAGCATAGCCTCCAGGAGCGAGTACGCCATCCCTTCCCACAGACTTGGAAGCACGAAGACGTCCGACGCCGCCACGAGCTCAAGCGCGTCCTCCCTGTGACCGGGAAACAGGACCCTGGAACCCAGCCCCAGGCTTCTCGAGAGTTCCTCGAGCTCGTTCCGAAGCTCTCCGTCCCCCAACAGAAGAAACACGCTGTCCGGGAACTCAGCAGTCACTCGCTTCGCGGCCCGGATCAAAAACTCGACTCCCTTCTGCGCGGTGAGCCTCGCAGTGGTACAGATCAAGCGAGAGCTCGCGTCAAACCCGAATTCTCTCGCCACCCTCGCTTTGTCGCCCTCCGGAACCGGTGAAAGAGCGATGCCGTTTGCAATCAGCCTGACCTCGCCGGGCCTCTTGCCGAACTTCTCCACAAGCACCCTGGCATCTTCCGCCGATACCGCAACTGTGCAATCTACGACCCGGGCGCGGAGTCTCTCCACGGCGACGTGAAGTCTCCCCGGTCTGCGTTCCCCCGTCAGCGGCCCCACGGAGTGATACGTCATGATCGCCGCAGGCACGGCGGCCAGCCTGGACGCCAGGCAGGCGATGCGCTCCGGGTGGCCGTGGACGACGTCAAAGGGGTTTTTCCCGAGGAACGACACGAGACGAAAGAGAAGGAGAAAGTCCAGCCTGGCCCGCTTCTTGATCACCCGGCAGGGAATCCCCTCTTCTCTCAGCCTCTCGACAAGCTCGCCCTCTTCGAGAACGAGAACGGAAACCTCTATGTCACAAGAATCAAATGCCCTGGCGAGCTCGAGCACGTGCCGTTCCGTGCCGGCAATCCTGGCTCTGGCCACCGCCAGGAGCACTTTGACGGGCCTGGGAGGAAGGGACGTCAGAAGCCGCTCGTAGAGCGCCTCCATCCGCGAGACGGTGTCTTCGAACCTGAACCTCGACAGCACCTTCTCGCGCCCCTTGAGCGCCGCCCTGGACGCAGTCTCTCCGTCCGAGAGGAGCCTTACCACAATGGAGGCCAGAGCGCCGGAATCCTCACTCTCGAAAAGGAAACCGTCCACGCCCTCCTCAACGAGCTCCACCACGCCGCCGACTCTAGCGGCCACGACCGGGACTCCCGCTCCCATCGCCTCCATGAGAACCGTCGGGAAGCCTTCGGTCCTGGAGGAACAGACGAAGACCGTCGTCCGTTCCAGCACTTCTTTGAGACACCGGACGTTTCCGGGTATTTGCAGGGATCTCTCGAGCCCGAGCTCGTGCGAGAGCAAAAGCAGCTCGGCCCTCATCGGCCCCTCGCCCACTACGAGAAACCGCGCGTCGGGGCGCGCTCGCAGCACAATCGAGGCGGCCTTCAGGAACACGTCGGGTCCCTTCGCCCGGCGGAGCCTTCCCACAAACGTGACCACGGGGCCACCCTCGAGAAACCACCCGGGGAGCCCGGTCCCCCCCGTGCCGGT
>JAZDPI010000261.1:0-4585 GCA_043797775.1 Candidatus Eiseniibacteriota bacterium | reverse complement strand
CAGGGTGGTCGTGTGGACGCTCAAGGCCGGCGGGCCCATACGCTCACGGCCTCTTCTCGAGGAGGGGCTTGTGTACGTCACGTCCTACGACGGCAAGCTTCGCGTCGTTGACGCGGAGGCGGGAGCGAGTCTCTGCGAGTTTGACACGCGGGCCCAAATCTACTCCAGCCCCGCCCTCTTGAACGGCAGAGTCTATTTCGGCACCAATCGCGGGGATTTCTACTGCGTTATGGCCACGAAAACTCCGACGTGACCTCACGTAATGGCTGCTCGCCCCTTACTCCACTTGACAGGCAGGCTCAGCTGAAATAGCATGTCTAGAGCAATCGGGATGGACGGATCGGAGGCCGAATGCCAACTGGCAAGGTTAAATGGTTCAATGAGATAAAGGGATTCGGGATGCTGAGGGAGACCGGAGGCCCGGATGTCCCCGTGCATTTCTCAAGCATAGTGGGGGAGGGCTTCAGAACCCTTTCGGAGGGCGAGGCGGTGGAGTTCGATGTCCGGAATGGTCCTCGCGGCCCCGAGGCGGCCGGCGTGAGGAGGCTCAATGTTTGAGAAAGTCCTCTCGACGATCTTCGGCACGAAGCATGAGCGGGACCTCAGGCGGATGACGCCCCTCGTGGAGGAGATCAACGAGAAGTGGGCAGAGCTCGCGGGGCTCAGCGACGAGCAGCTAGGACGAAAGACCGAGGAGTTCAGGCAGCGGCTCAAGGAAGGGGCCCTGCTCGAGGACCTCCAGGTCGAAACCTACGCGGTCGTGAAAGAAGCGTGCAAGCGTCTCGTAGGCAAATCGTGGTCGGTCTGCGGTCAGACGATAGTGTGGGACATGGTGCCCTACGACGTTCAGCTGGTGGGGGCGGCAGTGCTCAACGACGGAAAGATCACGGAGATGGCGACCGGCGAGGGCAAGACGCTGGTGGCGACCATGCCGCTGTATCTGAACGCACTCACAGGGAACGGTGCCCATCTGGTCACGGTCAACGACTATCTGGCGCGACGTGACAGCGAGTGGATGGGAGAAATATACAAATTCCTGGGGATGAGCGTGGGCTGCATCCAGAACGAGATGGATTCCTCGGCACGGCGGGCTCAGTACGCCTGCGACATAACGTACGGAACGAACAACGAGTTCGGTTTCGATTATCTGAGAGACAACATGGCCATAGATCTGGAGGATCGGGTGCAGAGGGGGCATAATTACGCGATCGTCGACGAGGTGGACAGCGTGCTCATAGACGAAGCCCGTACCCCCCTCATCATATCCGGCACCGTGTCCCATTCAACCCAGAGATACACCGAGCTCAAGCCGGACGTGGAACGCCTCGTGAGAAACCAGACTTCTCTGACCAACCGACTTGTCACGGAAGCCGAACAGCTCCTTCAGGACGGCGGAGACAACTACGAGGTCGGGGTGAAGCTCCTGCAAGTCCAGAGGGGAGCTCCCAAGAACAAGAGGTTTCTCAAGATGACGTCGGACGGGTCGCTGAAGAGGCTCATCTCCAGAGTCGAGGCGGACTTCATGCGAGACAAGCGCCTGCACGAGGTGGACGCCGAGCTCTACTTCAGCATAGACGAGAAGTCTCACGTTGTTTCCCTCTCCGACAAGGGGAGGGAGAGTCTCTCGCCTCAAGGCAGAAGCCTTTTCCTGCTGCCCGATCTGAGCGAAGAGCTTGGCCAGATCTCGGCCGACGAAAGTCTGTCGGAAACGGAGAGGGTGGAGAAGAAGGAGGAGTTGCACAGGCTCCACGGCGAGACGAGCGAGAAGATCCATAACATAAACCAGCTTCTGAAGGCCTACTCGCTCTTCGAGAAGGACGTCGAGTACGTCGTGAAGGACGGGCGGGTGCTCATTGTCGACGAGTTCACCGGAAGGTTGATGCCGGGCCGACGCTTCAGCGACGGACTGCACCAGGCGCTCGAGGCTAAGGAAGGCGTCAAGGTGGAAGGCGAGACCCAGACGCTCGCCACCATAACTCTTCAGAACTACTTCAGGATGTACGGGAAGCTCGCGGGCATGACTGGAACGGCAGAAACCGAGGCATCCGAATTCTACGAGATCTACAAGCTGGACGTTATCTCGATACCGACGAACGAAGCCGTCAGGCGCATAGACTATCAGGACGCGATATTCCGCTCGAAACGCGAGAAGTACACGCAGGTCACCGATGAGATAGAGCGCATGCACAAGAGCGGTCGTCCCGTGCTGGTGGGAACCGTGAGCGTGGAGGTGTCGGAGACTCTCAGCAGGCTCTTGAAGAGAAAGGGGATAGCTCACTCGGTCCTGAACGCCAAGCACCACCAGATGGAGGCGGAGATCGTTGCAAACGCAGGCCGGGCGGGTGCGGTAACGATTGCGACGAACATGGCAGGACGAGGCACGGACATAAAGCTCGGTCCGGACGTGGTGAAGTGCGAGAAGTGCTGCGTGCTGTGCGACGATGATTGTTCGACGTGCGGGCACGAGAACATGAGGGACCAATGCGCGGCGGACATGCTCTGCGGGCTGCACATTGTCGGGACCGAGAGGCACGAGAGCAGGAGAATCGACAGACAGCTTCGCGGAAGAAGCGGAAGGCAGGGAGACCCGGGTTCGTCGCGATTCTATCTTTCGCTCGAGGACGACCTGATGAGACTCTTCGGTTCGGACCGCATAGCCGCGGTTATGAGCAGGCTCGGCGTGGGTGAGGGAGAGGTCATCCAGCATCCCATGGTCACCAAGGCGATAGAGCGAGCGCAGAAGCGCGTAGAGGGTCACAATTTCGACATACGAAAACACCTCCTGGAGTACGACAACGTGATGAACCAGCAGCGGGAGGTGATCTACGGAAGGCGCCTCAGGCTTCTCGAGGGACAGGTTCTGACGGAAGAGATCGCCGAGATGACACGGGAATTCATTGAGGAGAAGCTCGAGGAACACGTGGGCACACGACCGCATTCGGAGGACTGGGGGTTGGGCGAACTGGCGGGGGAGCTCTCCTCGGTCTTTCTGACTGATTTTTCCCTCCAGCAGTTTCAGGACAGGCGTTCGGACAAAGAAGAGGTCCTTGAGTATTGCTTGAAAAGAGCAGAGGAGGCATACGCGAACAGAGAGGCGCTACTCGGCCCGGAGCTCATGAGGCAGGTTGAGAGGCTCGTTCTCCTCAGGGTCATCGACGAGAAGTGGAGGGACCATCTGTACGAGATTGACCAGCTCAAGGAAGGGATAGGCCTCAGAGCGTACGGCCAGAAGGACCCTCTGATTGAGTACAAGGGCGAGGCGTTCAGGATGTTCGTGGAGCTGAACAGGAACACCACGGCCGAGTCGCTCAGGCTTCTCATGCACGCAAACGTAAGGAGGGCCCCCGAGCCTCCTCCCAGACAGGTACAGGCGGCGGGTGTCGCCAGCCACGCCGGAGTGTCCGCCTTCTCAGGAAGCGGGGCGGCCCAGCCGGACGGGCAGACGACGAGACGCGTGCGGACTCACACTCCCCAGCGCGCCCAGCCCAGGGTGGGACGGAATGAGCCGTGTCCCTGCGGGAGCGGCAAGAAGTACAAGAAGTGCTGCCTGCTCAAGGAGCAGGCGTGAGCGGGAGAGCATTGCGGTGAAGGCCAAACGGACAGACCGGAGTTCTGTGAAGACGGATGGAAAGCCGCTCATCGTGGTTGAATCGCCTACGAAGGCCAGAACCATTGCGAAGTTCTTGGGCGCACAGTATCGGATAGAGGCCTCGAACGGCCACATCATGGACCTTCCAAAGGCCGAGCTGGGGGTGGACGTGGAGAAGGACTTCGAGCCGAAGTACGTTCTCCTGAGGACTAAGGCAAAGAATTTAAAGGAGATAAAGGAGGCAGCTCACAAGGCAAGTGAAGTCTTTCTGGCTCCGGACCCGGATCGGGAGGGAGAGGCCATCGCTTGGCACCTGCAGAAGTATCTCCACGGAACGACGAGAAAGACCAGGAGATTGGTGTTCTACGAAGTCACCAAGGAGGCCCTGCTGGCGGCCATCGAGAACCCGCAAGCGGTAGACACGCGCAAGGTGGACGCCCAGCAGGCGAGGCGCATTCTGGACAGGCTTGTAGGCTACCTGGTTAGCCCCTTTCTCTGGACCACGCTGCGGTACGGGCTCAGCGCCGGCAGGGTCCAGTCGGTCGCGCTGAGGCTGATCTGCGACAGGGAGACAGAAATAGCCGGCTTCAAGTCCCGCGAATACTGGTCAATCGAGGTGGAGGTTGTGGGGGGAAAGCAGGAACCTTTCACGGCCAGATTGATCTCGGTGGGGGGAAGCAAGGCCGAAATCTCCGACGAGCCCTCGGCACGAAGCCTCGCGGAAGAGATCCAAAGGCAAGCGTTCGAAGTCAGGAGCATACGAGAACAGGAAAAGAAGAGAAATCCCTTTCCGCCCTTCACCACGAGCACCATGCAGCAGGAGGCCTCCAAGAGGCTCAGATTCTCGAGCAAGAAGACCATGACCATCGCTCAACAGCTCTATGAGGGGATCGATTTGGGATCCGAGGGGCAGGTGGGGCTCATCACATACATGAGGACCGACTCCACGCGCTCCTCTGCCCAGTCGGTGGAGCAGGTGCGGCGTTTCGTCGGAGA
>JAZDPI010000252.1:0-16896 GCA_043797775.1 Candidatus Eiseniibacteriota bacterium | reverse complement strand
TTGAGATCAACGGGGATCATGAGCAGCTGTTCATACGAGTAGGGCTTGAAGCGTGGCATGGAGCCTCCTTTGAAGAACCTTCTTCGGGAGTCTAGCCAATCCTGTGATTACTTCAAGTCTTTTCCTACAGATTCAACGGTGCTCCTAACCCTCCGGGAGGGACCGAGGGAAGGCGTCGCGGGGTTGATCGTCACGCTTATCGGCGTCGGCTTCCTGGTCTCGGAGAGACTGATTGCGAGGCTTGCTCCGCGGTCGAGGGAGGACGTATAGGGCCGGACCTTCACTCCGGCTTCATCTCATAGCAGACGATCCTGTTTCCGAGGAACGTCGGAACGAAGAGACGGCTTTTCTCTCTGATGTACTCGAAATCCGCAGTGTTGAATTCGCCGATGCCGTCGATCAGCTCGGTCACTTGACCGGCAGGGGAGACGGAGTAGATCTGTCCCTCCCAATGGGAGACCAGGTAGCCGCCTTTTCCGTCAGGCCTTATGCCGTCGATGACGCCCGCACCTAGAAACGCCACCTTCTCCATTCTCTCCGTGCCGAGATCAATCGACTTGAGGAAGCCGTTGCCGGGATTCCCGCCGAAAATGAGCTTCCCGTCGTGAATGAACATGCCGTTGGGCCTGTACACATCGCGACCCTGCTTCCACACCTCGACCTTTCCCTTCCTGAATCTGTAGATCTTGCTCCCCTCGACACTGCCGGGAGAAGTGTCCGAGATGTAGATCGTCCCGTCACGATCGATCGCAAGGTCGTTCAAGAAGTCGCAGTCGGGAACGGGATAGCGCTTCAGGATTTTCCCCGAATTGACGTCAATCTCCGTCAGGCAGAGCCTCTCGAGTGTGTAGAGCCTGTCCTTGTGTGTGCCGAGACCGCAGGGACAGTGAAGAGGGGAGACCCACCTGAGGTTCTCGATTTCACCGTTCAACTTCACCCTGGAAATGAAGCCGGTGAACTTCGATTCGTCGGTCTCCTTAGATGGGGCACTTGTCAGGAGGCTCTCCGCTCACCGTATTGCCGCACACTGAACACACGAATATCCTCGCTCCCGGTAGGTCCCGTCCCACGCGGGTCGCGCTGAGCGCCTTGTTGAAAAGATCGTGATGGATTTCTTCGACTGCCAAAGCGTGCCTGAACGGGATGATGGCGGACCTATTATCTTCTGCCTCTGCTTCTCTCACGAACTTGGGATACATGCTCCGAAACTCGTGACCTTCTCCGTCCACGGCTGCCTGGAGATTTTGTGCCGTGTCCTTCACCCCGCCCGTAACACGCAAGTGCGCGTGAGCGTGCACCGTCTCCGCCTCCGCCGCCGCACGGAACAGTTTCGCGACTTGCGGGAAGCCCTCCTCCTCCGCCCTCTTCGCAAAGGCCAGGTATCTCCGATTCGCCTGGCTCTCTCCGGCGAACGCTTCCTTCAAGTTGTCGACAGTTGCCATCGGGCACCCCCTTCTATTGGAGACCAAACATGTCTGGATGAAACGCGCGCGAACCATTCTACCACAGTCCCTCAGGCTTCCGCGGCCGAGCGGAGGTTCCGACGGCGCCTCGCGTGTGCACTTGCCGACAGGCGCGGCAACTCAAGAATCCACTTGACAGTGCAAGGACTATTTGTCAGAGTTGGCCCACGCTTCTTCCGGGCTATCATTCGTTCGTCAAAAAATCCTCGACTGACCTCGGTGTGTGAACAAATCTCCCTGGCCTCATTGTGGTTCGTCCAAGATACGAAACAAGGAGGCGCGAATGGTGTGCAGAAATTCAGGGATGATTCTCCTCGCCGTCATTCTGACTGTTTCCGGGGCCTCAACCTTGAGCTTCGGCTTGGAGGGACAGGAAGACGGAGAATACGCAGAGGCAGAGTTCATGGAGACAGAGTCCACACAGGTGACGCCCGAGCAACTGATGTTCATGGATCCCGATTTTCGTGTCGGAGAAACCGGGTCTTTCGGAAAGCGACTTGAAAAAGCTCGCGTGAAGCCGAATGTTCACGGCTATACCGACACGTGGTATCGGACCAACGATTTCAATAGAAGGGCGAACCTCGAATCGTTCAATCTGCACTATTTCAACGTCATGGTCGGTGCCGAGATTGGTGATCAACTACTGACGGAGATTCTGCTGGAGTACGAACATGGGGGGGAGGAGGTCGGAGTACGATACGGAATATTGGATTACAGCCCGCTGAAATCCTTGACCCTGCGTGCCGGTAAATTTCTGATGCCGATTGGAAGATTCAATGAGTACCTCTACCCGGAATACATCAACAAGCTGGCTGACAGGCCGATGTGCCTCTGGCACATCGTCCCGACCGTGTGGGCCGAAGTCGGAGTTCAAGCGAGAGGGTTCTTCAACGTTACGGACGGCGTGGAAGCCAATTACGCCGTCTTCGCCGTAAACGGCCTGCAGCAGGCTGACGGAGGCGAAGGCGGAGACATTCGCAAGATGAGGAATAACTTCAGGGATTCTAGGAACGGCAAGAAGAGTGGGGGTGGAAGGGTTGGACTCGCAATTGGCAAGTCATTTGGAACAAGTTTCTCTTATTACAGAGGAGCTTATTCAGTTGACGGCGAACAGGAGTTGATCATCTCGGATGTGGAGATGGAGCTGAAGAGAAATGGCCTCCTGGCGCGCGGAGAATATGTGAATGCTCTGGAAGCCGTGACTGGTAAGGACTTGAGGAAAGAAGGATTCTACGCGGAGACTTCGTATCGGATGAGCGCGTTGCTCGAACCTGTTGTCAGGTATGACCAGGCGGATGTCATGGGGGTGGCGGGCTATGATGGCACGCCGAATACTGAGACCACACGAAGGACTACACTGGGACTGGTCTTGTATCCTCTACCCTACGTACATGACCTGTTCATTTTCAAAATGAACTATAGCTTCATTCATGATGACGGCAGCGGTAAGAAGGCAAATGAATTGGTGCTGCAGACGGCGATCGGCTTCTGACTAAGCACTCGCGCCGGCCCGCTCCACTACGGACCGGACAGGCATTCCGTGTCTCGCGCGAGCGAGCCCCACGCTGTGCTCACCCTCTCCACAAGGGTGCGCTCGACCTTGCGCGCGTGAGACCCCTTCCCTCCACGACAACGAGAGATACACCGTCACACGCGAACAGGCGATTTGTTCCCCGCCAGCAAGCGTTTTGTGATTTCGCGAACGGTATCTGATAAACACCTGCCGATGACGGACGATAATAGTGATTGTATGCGCACACAAGCCGAGATAGTCCGGGAGACCGTTGAACTGCTTCGGGTGAGGATTAGCGTGAGACGTTTAGTCAGGCTACTCGTGACCATTGTTCTGTTTCTCGTTCCGTTGTGTGCCGAAGCTTCCGAGCGCGTCCGGATCTTGGCCGTTTTCAGCACCGAAATGAGCGCGTACAGAGAAGCATGGAGCGGATTTCAAAGCCATCTCCTGGACAAGGGTGTGCCGGTTAACGCATCCAAGTACGTGTTGAAGGCTGACGATGCAACTGTGCCCTACTCGGAGATGCCGGGAGAAGGACCGGATATTCTCGTGGCCTTTGGGTCAAGGGCGGCGAAATTGGCGGCCGGTAGAGCAAAGGACATCCCTGTAATATCCTGCGGGATTGTCAATCCTCAAGAGGTCAGCGGCTCGGACCGCACCGGGGTATCCATGGAAATTCCTCTCGAGACGAAGCTACTGGGAATCAAGAAAATGCTTGGCGGAGCGAAGAGGATCGGGCTGTTATATTCCCCCGAAACAAGAACCACGTATAGAGAGCTTTCCCGGAAGTGCGACGAGAGGGGGTTCAGTCTTGTCGCCAGAGAGGTGTCTTCGAACGCCGAACTGTCCACTGCATTGGATGAAATTGCCGGCAAAATTGACTGCTTTGTGATGATATCCGACACCAGGATCTATTCAGCCGTTTCCGTAAAGCATCTGTTCCGGCGCAGTTTTGAGGATGGCTTTCCCGTGGTTGGGCTCTCCTCGGTCTACACGAGAGCAGGTGCGCTCTTCTCGTTTGACTGTGATTACGAAGAACTGGGTCGCCAGGCAGCGAGAATCGCATTGAGAATCCTCGCCGGCGAGAAGCCGGGGGACATACCCGTCTCGGGTCCACGGAGGACTCGGCTCTCCATCAATCTCCTGGCCGCCGAAAGGATGGGAATACACGTCCCGCCTTGGGTACTGAAGGAGGCAAGCGAGGTTTTCGGTCGATGAGAGCAGGTCTTCACACAAAGCTCAACATACTCTCGGTAGGCTGGATGGGCATTGTCTTCTTCTTGCTCCTATTTCTTTCCGTGTATTTCACGAGCCAATCAGCTCGAGAACTGAATTCAGAGCTGGACGAACGAATCGCCGTACTTCTCAACGGTTTGGTTACGAGCAGCGAGTTCCCAATTCTGGCTGGAGATCGTGAGACCCTGTCAAGATTGGCCGAAGGAGCAGCGGCTCAGAAAGACGTTGTCTTCTGCTGCATCGAGGACGCACACGGAATCCCTATCGTCAAGCACGGCAGGGAGGATGAAAGTGCGACACGGGCGTTTATCGTGCCCGTCGTAACGACGCACCACGGAAGGGGAGAGGAAGAGGGGCTGATGCTGGGTGCTCCGGAAGGGATCAAAGAGGAGATTGGAAGGGTGCACATCGCGATTTCGCTTTCCGGACTCCGGCAGAAAGTCAGCAGCGTACGCAACACTGCAGCCGTAGTCTCGCTGGTCATACTTCTACTCGTATCGTTGGCCGGCTCGCTGCTGCTCAAGACTACCTTGAGTGACCCGATTTCCACACTTGTAAGAGGAACAGAGAGAATAGCCGGAGGAGACTTCGAGCACAGAGTGAGAGTTGGGAGAAACGATGAAATCGGGGCACTTGCCGCCTCCTTCAACACGATGACGGAGAAGTTGTCAAGAACGCTGGTTTCCAAGCAATACGTGGATAACATCATTGAATCGATGATCGACAGTCTTATTGTCACCGACCTGGAAGGGAGGATACAGACCGTCAACCGTGCCACGCTCGATTTGCTTGGATACAGCCAGAGCGAATTGGCTGGAAAGTCGGTGGCCTCCCTGTTTCAAGAGGACCAACTCGGGGGGCTGGACATTGATGAGCTGAAGAGCGGACCGGGTATAAGCAACGCCGAGAAGGCGTACTTGTCGAAAGATGGACGCTCGATACCGGTCCTATTCTCCGCTTCGGTGATACGTGAGGAGGACACCATACGCGGAATCGTGTGCGTCGCGCAAGACAGCACCGAAAGCAAGCGAGCGAAGGAGGCCTTGCAGGCGGCAAATGAGGAGCTGGCGTCGGCGGTAGGCAAGCTCGAGGAGGCCAACCGCGAACTCAAGGATCTTGTCTACATTGCGTCACACGATCTACGCGAACCGCTGCGCAAGATCTCCTCCTTCGGCCGCCTGCTGAGCGATTCCCTCGGGGCAAGACTCTCCGCCGACGAGAATGAGAACCTGTACTTCATGGTGGATGGAGCCGACAGAATGACGAAGATGATAGAGGGACTTCTGACGTACTCAAGGGTGAGCAGAGACGAATCTCCCTTCGAAGCCGTGGATCTGAATCAACTCGTTGAGCAACTGAGAGGAATTGACCTATCCGGTCTCATAGAGGATGCGGGCGCCACAGTTGATGTGCCGGATCCCTTGCCAAGAGTGATGGCACACCCCGCTCAGCTCAGCCGGCTCATGCAGAATCTCATTGCCAACGGGATCAAGTACTGCCGTGAGGGAGTTTCTCCCCGGGTTCTCGTGAGGGCTGAGAGAATTTCCTGCGACAGAATCAGAGTCGAGGTAGAAGACAACGGGATCGGGATCAAAGAGGAACATACTGAAAGTATCTTTGTGATGTTCAAACGGCTGCATCCGCGAAACAGGTACCAGGGAACGGGAATCGGGCTTGCAGTATGCAAGAAGGTAGTTGAAAAACATGGTGGTCACATTGGAGTTGAATCCGTCGTGGGCGGAGGATCCAAGTTCTGGTTCACCATCTCGGCAGCAAACGACCCGGCGTTGGTGCTGCAGTAGCCGGGTTGAGAATGAGTCTGGACTCGGGAGGAGTCGAATGGAGGACGTGAAATCCAATATCGCCGAGAAGAAAGAGGCCGCAGGATCGCCCGGAACGTGGAGGAGTCGGATGGAGAATATGAAACCCGTGTTGATAATGTTGGTGGAAGACGATGAGGGAGATCAGAAACTGACCAAGATCTCTCTGGCTCAAGAGAAGGTGGCGAACGAGATTTGCCTGGTCGAAAGCGGAGAGGATGCCCTTGACTACCTCGCTCGCTGCAAGGCGGGAGCTCCCGAGAACCCTATCCCTGACCTGATCCTGCTTGATCTGAACATGCCTGGCATGGGCGGAAAGGAATTCCTCAAACGCCTGAAGAGAGATGATGATTTCCGCGGTATTCCAGTGGTCGTTCTTACGACTTCTGATTCGGACCAGGACATACTCGAAAGTTATGATCTGCAGGCGGCCGGCTACATAAAGAAGCCGGTGACGCTGGACGGTTTCCGTGCGGCAATGCGCGAGGTAGGGGAGTACTGGTTTGTCGTCTGCAGGCGGATGGCAAGGAGATGTGCATAGTGGACGAGGGACCGATAAGACTTCTGGTAGTGGATGATGACGAGGCCGACGTCAGGCTTGTGAAATGTGCGTTGGGCAGGGCACAGCACAGGGAAGGTTTCGTGTTTGAGACCGCTAAGACACTCTCCGAGTGCCTGCAGGCCCTCAAGAACCGAGATCTCAATCTCGTCTTACTTGATCTCGGACTGCCGGACTGCAACGGAGTCGAGACGGTACGGAGGGTTTCCCGCGCAGTTCCCGAGATTCCGATCGTTGTCTTGACCGGCTTGGCCGACGAAGAGATGGGCCTTGCTGCGATCAGGGAGGGGGCAGAGGATTATCTTGTCAAGGGTAGCCCCCTGGAACACACCTTGATCCGAACTATCAGATACGCCCTGGAACGCAAGCGTACGCAGCAAGCACTGGCACGGCAAGCCGAGGCACTCTCGCAGTCGAATGCCGAGCTGGAACGAGCGAACGTGGAACTGAAAGAGCTGGACCGAATGAAGTCGGACTTCCTGTCAAGTGTTTCTCATGAGCTCAGAACCCCCCTTACGGCCATACGGGCATATTCGGAGACTCTCTTGAACTGCCGAGACGTCAGTGAAGAGAAGCGCCAGTCTTTCACGAGAATAGTCCTGGAGCAGACCGAGAGGCTCACACTCATAATAGAGGACTTGCTCGATCTCTCCAGGGCCGAAGCCGGCAAACTCAGATTGGATTTGCAGCCCGTTGACGTACAAGAGGCGATCGAGGCATCGCTGGATACGGTGCTCCCCATTGCAGAGAGGAAGGGGGTTGACATTCAGTTGGAGCCGCTGCGCGAAGAGAGATGCGTGCTTGCTGATAAGGAGAGACTCGTACAGATTCTCGTTAATCTGCTCAACAACGCGGTCAAATTCACCAACTCAGCGGGTGTCATAAGGCTGAGAGCAGTCCCTGTGAGCAGCGGTATGTGCCACGAGGCGCCTCCGGGCGCAGAACATGCTTTTCTCTGCGTCACAGTGTCCGACAGCGGAATCGGCATCCCGGAAAAGGAACTGGGACATGTCTTCGACAAGTTCAGGCAAGTAGCTAATGGAGCTGGAGGCAAGCCATGCGGCACGGGTCTCGGACTCACGATCTGTAAGGAATTGGTTGAGAAGATGGCTGGACACATCTGGGTGGAGAGCACGGTCGGAGAAGGGAGCGAGTTTCACTTCACCCTTCCACTCGTCGGCGTGACTTCAAAGATCAACCGATCTTTGGAGACTCGTGAGTTGAGTGAGACAAGGACTTCTTGACGCGGTCTGCAGTCTCTGCCACGGCCCATGCGGCAGGGAGTCGCTGTTGCCGCATTTGGGAGGAAACAGAATCGGAAGGCCTCGGCTAGGTTATGCTGACGTTTCGGGTTTGCGAGACGAGACAGCAACTCGGGGCCGACCCCCATAGCCGGCCCCTGCAGGCATTCTGTGACGGGCAGTTGGCATACTCTCATTGACATTCCATGCGAATGCGAGTACAGTTGCCGCCGGATCGGTCGTCGTGTCACATCGCGCTGCAGGAGCTGACGTGAAACTCACTTTGATTTCCCCCAGTTCAACAGGGACTTCGGCATAACCAAGCAGAAGATCTTTACTTTTCCCCCCCTGAACCTTCCCATAGTGGGTTCTCTCACCCCCCCGGACGTGGACATCGAGCTCGTCGACGAGAACATCGAGCGCTGGGATTACGACCAGAAGATGGCCGATCTGGTCGGAATCACAGCGATGACGGCCCAGGCCCCTCGAGCCTACGAGATCGCCGATGAGATGAGAAAACGTGGGGCAAAGGTCGTGCTCGGCGGGATTCATCCAACGGCGCTTCCGGAAGAGGCCTCGCGGCATGCTGATGCGGTGGTCGTGGGGGAGGTAGAGGAAATCTGGCCGGAGGTCTTGGAAGACTTCCGGTGCAACCGACTGAAGAGGATATACAGGAATGCTACCAGGCCTTCCCTGCGGAATCTCCCTATTCCCAGGAGAGATCTGCTGGACGGAAAGGGCTACTTGTTCACGAACACGATTCAGGTCTTCAGGGGATGCAAATTCAACTGTAGCTTTTGCTCCGTTTCCCGCTTCTTCGGGCGGAGCTACCGCATGAGACCCATAGAGGACGTTGTGTCGGAGATCAAGCGACTGAGAGGCGACTCTCTAGCGAGACGTTTCTTCGGGTTCCTGGACGACAACATCGTCGGGGATAAGCGTTACTCCAGTCAGCTGTTCCAGAGACTCACGCAGCTCGATATCATCTGGGCCGGCCAGGCGACTCTCGACGTAGTGAGCATGCCCGGCATGGTACCTCTCATGGCAAAGAGCGGATGCCGGGCGCTCTTCATAGGTTTGGAGTCATCAAACCCCCTTTCGCTCACGGAAGCAAAGAAGAAGTGGCTTCGTCCCGATGAATTCCGCAAGAAGATACGATTCCTTCACGACCATGGCATAATGGTCGAAGGTGCGTTCATAGTCGGCTTTGATTCCGACGAGAACACTGTTTTCGAGGAGACCGTCGAGTTTGCAGACAAGATCGGTCTCGACGCCGCCCAGTTCAGCATACTTACCCCGTTTCCCGGCACGGAACTCTACAACAAGCTCGACGGAGAAGGCAGGATATTTGAGCGCGACTGGAGCAAGTTCGGTGTTGACGAAGTCGTCTACCAGCCCAAACGGATTTCTCCTGAGAAGTTGCAAGACGGCTATCACTGGGCCTGGCGTGAGTTCTATTCCAGGCGAAAAATCGCGAAGCGCGTTCTGCGCGCGTACAGAAATTGGCGGAACGTGATCCCGCTGCTCATATTCCAGCTTCAATACAGGACACTCATGCGACACAGGGAGGCCATTAGGAACAAGCTCAGGAGCGGGCTTGCTCTGGCGCCCGCCTCCTCCCCTGCTGCCGAGTGGTGAGTGCGCGGATTTCGCGCCGGGTCTCCTCACCTTTGGATTCCGCTTCTTGCCGAAGAGGTCCTTTCTGCTTCTGGAAGAGCTCGTCTCTGCCCCTGACTGACTCCGGGGTCCTTCGACTTCGGGGTTGCTTCCCGCGACAAGAAAACCCTCCCTTTCTTCCAGGAATTCGCTTATAATTCCCCGAAATAGCCACCGGCGTATCGGTTTCCGAAGTCCAACCCCGCCAGATGGCACGAATCTACATAAGGAGGAGCAAATGGAGCCTATTTCCAGACGCGATTTCCTTAAGACATCGGCCACGGCAGCAGCGGCTGTGATAGCGGCGTCGTTTCCCAAGAGCGTTCTTGGCACCGCCGGTGCTGATGCTCCCGGGTACTTCGAACGCGAGTTCGGCATCACGGACGCTCTGTGCAAGAGGGCCCTTGCTGAGGCGCTGTCAAAGGGAGGCGATTACGCCGACCTCTTCTTTGAGCACACGATCGGCAACTACGTCATTCTCGAGGACGGCAAGGTGAACCGCGCGTACTGCAGTGTCGCTCTTGGCGTTGGCATCCGCACCGTCAAGGACGATCAGGTAGGCTATGGGTTCACTGAGGAGCTCACAGAGAAGACCATGCTGACTGCGGCCTCCACTGCCGCATCGATAGCTTCCGGCAAGGCCCGCGTTTCGGCCCGGCGGTTCACGCAACCCAAGCTGCCGAATTGCTACCCGCTCAAGACGCTCCTCACCTCCGTTCCCGTTGAAGCCAAGCTGCCGCTTGTTCAAGGCACGAATGATAAGTGTTTCGCCCTCTCCCCGCTTGTCGTCAAGGTGAACGCGGGTTTCCACGACGAGCAGAAGAGAATAATGATCGTCACCAGCGACGGCGTGAAGGCTGACGATCTCCTGCCGAGAAACTTCCTTTACGCCAGCGTGGTGGCCGAGAAAGACGGCAGGCGAGAAAGGGCAGGATGGAATTTCGGGGGTCGCCACGACTTCTCCTATTACACGTCGGACATCGTGGAGAATCTGGCGAAGACGACCGTCGAGCGCGCGGTCGTGCTCTTTGACGCCGTCCAGCCCCCTGCGGGCGAGATGCCCGTTGTGTTGGGACCGGGTGTGACCGGCGTTCTGCTGCACGAGGCCATCGGGCACGGCATGGAAGCGGACTTCAACCGGAAAGGGATGTCCACCTACAGCACGATGATGGGCAAGAAGGTAGCAGAGCCATTTGTGTCCATCCTTGACGATGCCACGATTCCATATTCCGTTGGTTCGATCAACGTTGATGACGAAGGGACGCCGGGGCAGAAGACCGTTCTCGTGGAAAACGGAATACTTACGAGCTACATGCACGACAAGATCTCTGCGAAGTACTACAAGGTGGCTCCTACCGGAAACGGCCGTCGCCAGAGTTATCAGCACTACGTCCAGCCCCGCATGCGCAACACGTACATGCTTGCCGGCCCTGCGACGCCTGAGGACGTGATCAAGAGCGTCGACAGGGGCATTTACGTACAGGACGTCAGCAACGGCGAGGTCAGAATCGGAGAAGGTGATTTCGCGTTCTACGTGTCCCAGGGCAGGATGATAGAGGGTGGAAAGCTGGGGGCTCCCATCAAGGACGTTAACATAATGGGAAATGGTCCGAAGATGCTCCAAAACGTTATCATGGTGGCCAACGATCTGGAGTTCTCCCCGACGGGATCGGGGGCGTGCGGAAAGGGCGGCCAGGCAGTTCCCACGAGCGAGGGGCAACCCACCATTCTTGTGAAATCAATGACCGTTGGTGGCGTCCAAGGATGAAGGAGACTAGACATGAACAAGGAGTTGCATGATCTGGCTGCATGGTCGGTGGAAACCGCACTGTCGTCCGGCGCAAACGCATGTCGAGTCGGAATCAACAGCAGGCGGTTCGTTCAGATCAGCTACAGGGAACGCAAGCCGGAGAACATAAAGGAAGCGTCCACCAGGCAGCTCGGATTCGAAGTGTTCGTAAACGGCCGATATTCGGTTCAGAACACTTCCGATCTGCGCAAAGACGCTCTGAGGGATTTCGTCACCAGGGCCGTGGCGATGACGAAGCTTCTTGCGGAGGATCCTCATCGTTCGTTGCCCGACCCCAAGTACTACGAAGGGAGAGCCGACATCGATCTCAGGATAGTCGACCCGGAGTATGCGAAGCGCACCCCGGCGGACAGGCATAATGACGTCAAGATCGCCGAGGAAGCCTGTCTGACGGTCGGCGGGGACAAGATCGTTTCCGTCACTTCGGTCGGGCAGGACACCTACGGCGAGTCGGTCATCCTCAGCAGCAACGGATTCGAGGGGACCTCCAACTCCACATCCTACGTTTCCTACGTTCGTGTGACCGCTCAGGATGAAGGAGACCGCAGGCCGTCGTCCATTGACTACTCTGTAGCCGTTTCGAAGAAGGCCATGCGAACGCCGGAAGACATCGGCGCCGGGGGAGCCAGGCGTACCCTGAGCAAGTTCGGCGAGAAGAAGCTCAAGACGGAGACGATGCCCATAATCGTGGAGAATCGGAACGTCGAAAACATACTTCAGGCGCTTCTCGGTGCGATGTACGGCAGGGCCATCCAGCAGAAGCAGTCCTTCCTCCTGGACAAGAAGGACCAGAGGATAGCGAGCGAGCACCTGACTCTCATAGACGACCCGCTTCTCGTCGGCGGGCTGAACAGTCAGTTGTTCGACAACGACGGGTTTGCCGCCAGGAAGAGAACAATGATCGAGGGCGGCATGCTTAAAGACTTCTACGTGAATTGGTACTACAGCAGGAAGCTCGGCTGGGAACCGACGACCGGAGGCACCTCCAACCTGATAATCCCGCCGGGCAAACGGTCGGTGAAAGAGATAATGAAGGATCTCGGCAGAGGAGTCTTTATCACCGATTTCATAGGCGGGAACTCCAACTCAACGACCGGCGACGCCTCCATCGGTATCTTCGGCCAGCTTTTCGAGAACGGCGAGTTCGTGCAGCCCGTTGCGGAAATGAACATCGCCGACAACCAGCTCAAGTTCTGGCCGAGATTGATCGAGGTTGCCAACGACACGTGGATGTACGATACGGTGCGTTCGCCGAGCCTTGTGTTTGCGGACGTGGTTGTGAGCGGGGTGTAAGGAGGCGAGGCAGACCGGGAACCGGGTATACGACGAGGGGTCGGCACAGCGCCGGCCCCCTTCTGTTTATGAAACGCTCCGGCGAGTCCAGCGTTCCGGCCCCGGCCAGACGCCGCTCGCGGGTCTCCACGGCCAACGGCTTCCGAGCCGGTTATCACAATAATAATATATCACGAAGAGGGCCCCAGGTCAATGACGCAACAGGTGAGGTTCCGTCCGTGGGTGCTTGCTTCTCACACGCAGCAGGCGAGCTCGCGTTGAAGAATCCAATCACGCCTGCGGTTTTCCCTGTACGAGCGGTCAGTTTGTGCTAGACTCTGCAAGGGGAGGTCGGCCCCAATGTTGATGTGCCGCCCTCGGGGCGAAGAGGACGGAGGCGTGCAAATGCAGTTCATCACACAGAGAGAGGCCGGAGTTTCTCTCCTCGTTTTGATCGGGTTCGTGCTCGTTGCGGCGGGCATTCATCTGGACGGGGGCGAATGCTGGGGTTGGTATCCCCCGGAGGATCCTCCCGACGAGGATCTGCCGCTGAACGTGTACTGCACACGGCCCCCCTACGAGTTCAAACACGACGTTGGGAAGGTTACCCTGGAGGTCACGAATCTGGGTTTCTTCGGCAATTACTGGAATCAGGGGTTGAATTTCGGTTGGGAAGGGGGAGAGTACTTGTACGCGGCCGGGTTGTGGATCGGCGCGGTCGATGAGGACAACGTGGCGCACGTTTCCACCGGTCAGTACCAGACGGAACTTAGACCATCGCTCGGCCCAGTGGACATTATTTACAAGTCGTTCGAAGGGATCCCTGGGGGGAGGAGGTTCGGCCCCGGTGGCCGGGGAGACGACGATAACGACGGGCGCGTGGACGAGGACTTCCATAACGGATACGACGACGATGACGACGGCGAAATAGACGAGGATTTCGCGGCGGTGGGACAGCAGATGCTCTCCTGCGTTTTCAGAGACGACACGCGTGAGGCGCGCGACAGATACAGCGAGCACGTGCCCTGGGGGCTCAGGGTGGAGCAGAGAAGCTTCGGTTGGGCGGTGACCGGTTCGAACGAGTTCGTAGGCGTGGACTATAAGATTTATCACGAAGGCTCCAAGGTGATGAGGAATACCTACGTTGCCTTCTTCGTTGACGGCGACGCTGGGCCCAAAGGGCAGGAGAATCCAGGCTTCTGGGAAGACGATTTGGTGGGCTACACGGACACGCTTGTCCAGATCTACGACCCTTTGCAGCCGGCCGGATGCCAGATTGATACGATCAGAATCCAGATTGCATATCTGTGGGATGCAAAGGACGACGGTCAGAACGCCAAGGGCGGGGACGTTGACGGTTGCATGGGAGTCATGTTCCTCGGTCACAAAACGGACCCACGCGGCATCACCGCCCCGGAGTCGGTCAGCGTGACCACCGTGAGATGGTTCAGCTCCACGGCACCGTACCCGGCCGGTGACCCTCAGACGGACTTGGAGCGGTACGATCTCATGTCGAGCCACCGCATACCCAACCGCAATGCCACTTCGCCCAGGGATTACAGATTCGTACTCTGCGCGGGGCCGTTCCCCAGAGTCGAGCCCGGTGACGTGCTTCCATTCCAGGTGGCCTTCGTCGTGGGGCGACGCTTTGAAGGCATGATGAAGAACGCCATTGCGGCTCAGAGGATATACAACGGTCGTTACTACGACATCCTTAACCACCCGACGTGGGGCTGGAATGGGAAAGAACATCTCGAGGAGTGCCCGGAACCTGGGTGCTACAAGTGCCTGGATGACGACTGCAACGGCGCCACTTCCTGCGTGATCATCAAACAGGGGCAGAGTCTGGCCATGGATCTCGACTGCGACCCCTGTACCGGCGTGCAGGGCAAGGAAAGCCTCGTGCATTGGATTGGCTCAACTGCTCCTCCCCCTCCCGCGTGGAACAACGACCGGTCGCTTCCACCCGACGCCAGGGCGCAGATCGTGCCCCCGGCCGGCGACAGAGCCGTCGTTCTCCAGTGGGACAACACGAGTGAGATCGTACCCGATCCGCTCACGGGCCAGTTCAGATTCGAGGGATACAGAATCTGGAAGGCGGCCAACTGGACGCGTCCCATCGGCGAGACCGGTCCCTCCTCCGATCTCTGGATGCTTCTCGGGGATTTTGCGTATCACCCGGCGGACAGCCTTGGAACGAGGTCGTCCAGATACGTCTTGAACACCAAACGCTGGGGAGGGGACACGACCTACGTAATCTGCGACACGGAGCTCGCTCCGGTCGACTCCACGACCTACGTTATCCCCCGGCAGACCGGAATCGGAGCCGACACGACCACCGTCTATCAGTATCCGATAGGCAGGTACACTCTTGTCGACCCGAACGTCATCAACGGGATGATCTATTTCTACAGCATAACCCCGTATGCGAAATGGTACGATCGTGAGGCCGGGCAGTGGATAGAGATCCAGAGCCAGCCTGCCTCCAGCGAAGGGCTTGCCATTATCCCCAGGGCGAACTCCCAGGACAAGCTCGGTCCCATTACCGTCGTTCCCAATCCGTACAACATCTCCGCGTCCTGGGATCTGATCCCCAGTGACGTCGATCCCACGGGAACCAAGATAGGGTTCTTCGGCCTCCCAAGAACGCGAAGCGTTCTTCGCATCTTCGGTCTCACGGGTGACCTGATTCGGGAGCTCGAGCACGACGGTTCAAACGGGGATGGCACGATCTGGTGGAATCTCGTCACGAGGAACGGGCAGGACGTGGCCACGGGAATCTACTTCTTCTCCGTCGAGTGCGAGTTGGGTACCTATATAGGGAAGTTTGTGATAATTAGATAGTGCTCGCAAGGAAAGGAACGGTCTCAAATGTCTGATCGACTGCAGATAGCAAAGAACTGGCTACCTCGCTACACCGGCATGCAGCTCGATGAGTTCGGCGATCACATTCTGCTCACAAGTTTCCGCTACTACGTGCGGAGATTCGCGGACATCTTCGGTTGCGCGATTTGCGGCGGAGACAGGCCGATGCAGGCGGCAACCAACTCGGCGGGGCTCACGATTGTGAACTTTGGGATGGGGTCGGCAAACGCGGCTACCATCATGGACTTGCTGAGCGCGCGACACCCGAAGAGCGCGCTTCTCCTGGGCAAGTGCGGGGGATTGAAGGAGTCGACGGACATCGGGCATTTCATACTGCCCATAGCCGCGATCCGGGGAGAGGGGACGAGCGGCGACTATTTTCCGCCCGAGGTCCCGGCGCTGCCATCTTTCAAGCTTCACAAGTTTGTCTCGGAGAAGGTAGTGGCCCGAGGCTACGAGTACAGAACGGGTGTCGTGTACACCACGAACCGGCGCCTGTGGGAGCATGACGCGGACTTCCTAGAGCGACTGAAGCGCTTGACGTGCATCGCGATTGACATGGAGACGGCGACGATCTTCGTCGTCGGGCATCACAACGAGATTTCTCGCGGCGCGCTTCTCCTGGTGTCTGATGTTCCGCTCACGCCGGAGGGGGTCAAGACAGAGGAGTCGGACATCCACGTGACGGAGACGTGGGCCGACGTCCACCTGCAAATAGGAATAGAGGCGATGACGGAGATAGGGGAGAAGGGGGAGAAGATCAAGCATTTCAAGTACTGAGCGGCAGGGATGCCGGATTTCTTCCCGAACTCATTACTGTATCCGTTTCACTGTGTCTTGCACCTGCGTCTTCGGCTTCCCGCGGTAGCCGGCAGCCCGCTGCAAAGGGGAGGGGTCATGAGAGGAAGCGATTCTGTCGTCAGGATGTTCGGGGCGCCGGCAGTATTCGTACTCCTGTTTGGTGCTCTGTTTTCTGTGCGGGCAGCTGCCTCTTGGAGAGAGAACGGCAATCCAGTGTGTACGGCCAGAGGCGACCAGCAATCGGTAGGGGCAGTGTCAGACGGCACGGGCGGAGCAATCGTAACGTGGTACGACGGTGGGATCCTGGCCCAGCGTGTCGATTCGTCGGGAGTGGTTTTGTGGAGAGAGGGCGGGGTTGTTCTCAGCTCCACCCCGGGCAGCGAACTTCCCGATGTTGCCTCGGACGGATTAGGTGGAGCAGTCGTCACGTGGAGCGACCTTCGGAGCGGGACGAATCTCGACGTCTTTGCCCAGCGTGTCGACGCTTCCGGCAAGGTGCTGTGGGCCGGGGACGGTGTGCCCATTTGCACAACGTCCTGCACCGAGCGGTGCCGCGGAATAGTCCCGGACGGGACTGGCGGCGCGGGGGTGACCAGGGGTGTCGACCCCACCGGACGGGTGTTGGTCAAAAAACCCCCCCGGGGGGACGCCACCCGCCAC
>JAZDPI010000237.1:0-3365 GCA_043797775.1 Candidatus Eiseniibacteriota bacterium | reverse complement strand
CTGGGATTTTTCAACTCCCGCCCGGAGTTCTTGGGGACGACGATCCTGCCGGCTTTGAGTCCTTCAAGCAGTTTCTCGACAGGCATACCTTCGACGCGCGCCACATGCTCGACTTCGGGAGTCGGCTTGCCGGCCAACGCGGCCTCAATCTGATTCATAGGTTGCCACGTCCTTTCTGTTCACTCGCACCCACTTCACTGCGAATATACGCCTTGAAGAGCGCAAAGTCAAGGAACGCAACTGCATGTCAAACAGCGTGTTGTGTGATGCAACGGGCAGGCCGCGCGGGAGCCCCGGCTAGAAGCTGGCGTCGAGTCCTACGTGGACCTTGCCGAAGCCCAGGGATTCCCCGGCCGGTACCCCGAAATCGATGCCCGCCAGCCCGAAGGGCGAAGGGACCTTAAGACCGACGCCGTAGCCGACGTGGAGTCTCGCCGACGTGGAGAGCTGCGGCGTGGAAGCATAGCCGCAATCCAGAAACAAGAAAACGCGGCCGCCCTCTTCTCCGACAGCAAGTCCGTACTCGATCTGGGCGGACGCCACGGACAAAGCCATGAACTGTTGTTCCGAGTAGCCTCGAAGGTTCCGCTTACCACCCAGGGCGAAGAGTTCCTCGGGTGAGACAAGGTCTTTCCCTTCCAGCACCGCCGAGCCTTTCACGTCCAGAAGCGCAAACTGACCTCCGGGCAAGGCACGCTGCAGGAACACCCTACCCGTGCCGGTTGACAAGACGTCTCTTCCACGTTCGGTGCCGCCGGTTGCGCCGGCCGAGCTCGTCTCCTTGACTCCCCTGCTCCCTGTGGCTTCCAGCAGCAGTGAATTCCCCGCCTTCCATGGGGGCTCGCCCGCGGAGACTTCGATACCGGCGATCCACGCGAGGCGCGTCGCCCTCGCGTGGGCGACGTCGGTGACAAGGGTCTTCTCATAACTGCCGCCGATCTGGCCCGACAAGAAAGAGGAGACGGGTATCCTGAGGACCACCGAGACCACCGTCCTCGCGAACAGCGTGTCCCTGACCGTGTGTTCCAAACGAAACGAAGAGGAGAAGGGAAGCCCCATGACCCAGGGTTCCTTGTAAGAGAGCGCGAAACTCGAGAGTCGCCGTCCCATGGACTCCCATCCGGCCGTGGCCCCTCTTCCAGTGTGCGCTATGTTGGGCAGGGCCACCGAGACTCCTCCCGTCACTTCACCGGTCCGACCCCTGAAACCCACAGCACCGCCGAACGAACCTCCCTTTCTTTCCTTCACCGGCACCGCGACCGCCACCCCGTCCTCTCCTTTCCTCGTAACCAGCGGCTCGCCTACGTCGGCGAAAAGACCGCTCTTCCGCAGTGCCCTCACACCGGCCACGATCTTGTTCTCTCGATAGACTTCCCCGGGCTTCACGCGGAAAGCCGCAAACATCGCTTCGCGAGACAGCGACGAAGAGCTCTCGAGACGAAGCTCCTCGACCCGACAGCGAGGCCCCTCCCTCACGATGAAAAGAAAATCGATACCGTGCTCCCCTCGCGTGAAATCGCTCACGTACACGTCAGCAAACGGAAAGCCCTCCCGCGCCATGAAATCGACCATCCTCTCGCACGCACCTTCCAGGACTCCGGCCGAAAGCAGCCAACCCGATCTCACCTCCCCCGCAAGGACCAGCTCCTCGCAAGAGAAGTGACTGTTCCCGGCCGGCCCGAAAGACCCCACTCTCGCCGGCACCCCTTCCCGCACAAAGACGACCAGACTCGGGCCGCAGGCCGCTTCCACGATGCACGTGCTCTCTACGACGGCGTCAAGATAGCCGGCTTCGCAGTACGCTTGCAGAACCGGCCCAATCACATTATTCTCAACCCAGCGTTCCGAGAGCAGCGGCGCGAGAGAAGAATCGCGACTACCGGAGTGGGCCCTTCCCCCTTCAGATTGACGCTTCCGCGAGTCCTGCGCCCCTGCGACACAGAGCGACCGAAGCCGGGAGGAGCTGAAGACCGTGTTGCCCCGGAACTCGACCCGGCAGGGGCACTCCTTCCGCCCCGCGGGTGCCGCTTCGCTCGCGCAGAGCGCTGCTGAAAAGGCCAGCAGAAATCCGACTGCCGCCAGACAGGTTCCCGTGAGGGCCTTAGTCATCTGCACTTCACTCCTCAGAAATTCGCTCTCGCTTCCACGCGCCCGTCGGTAACGGAACTGCCGGTCGTCCTGCGCGAACTGACGCTGCCGGAGAGCGTGAGATGCTGCCCGGCTCTGTGGTCGAGAGAAAACACGATCTCGGATCGATTGGGTTCGACGAATCCACCGCCGCTTGTCACGTTAAGAACGCTCATGTCTCCTTTGAATGCCGAGACGGTGACCATGAGTCTCGCGCGCGTGCTTCCGTCTCCGGCGTACGTTACTGACGGTGAGAGCTTCGAAACCTGCAAGTTCCTCTGCGTGCTCACGTCCGTCTGAACCGAGAAAGAACCGAACAGCCCGGCCTCAACGGACCTCAGCGGTCTGTATCTCACGTCAACGACCGTCTCCGGTCCCGCGGTCCTGCCTTCACCGGAAACCCCGGAACTCACCTCCGCCTTTCTGCTCCTGGCTCGCCATGTCTGTTCCAGTTCCACTGTCAGACTGGAATGGGCCTCGGTTCTGATGCGGAGGGCGTGCGATTCCTCGAGCGTCTTCTCCAGCAGGTTCTCGTACTGATGATTGAGGTTGCCCGAGCGCTCGTAGCGATATCTCACTCCGAAGCGCCGGGCAGGAGAAGTCGTCTCCAATTCCTCCCTGAAGAGCGAGCTCCCCCTGAGGGCCTCCTCCGTCTCCGAGTATGCCGGGCTCAAGAGCAGAGAGAAGACTCCAGGCGCGTTCTTGATAAGCCCCGTGGATCTGAAGAAGGTCGACGCGGTCAGGCTGCGCAAATAAGGGCCGACACCGGCTCCGTCCCCGGTCGCTCTGAACGGTCTTATCGCGAGCGTCGCCACGGTGGCGGCATCCGCCGTCAGCGCCGCCGAATCCAGGTCCAATATCTGGACCTCGTAGTCCCCCCTGCCTCTGAACGTGCCGGTGCTGTCGTAGTGGCCCCTGCCCGCTCCCACGTAGACGATGTTCTTGACCCTGCTTTCCGACTGCAGAGACGTAACGTTATGGCTGAGCTCGTATTCAACCGTTCCCGAGCGCACGTTCTGCGACACGAAGAGCTTGCCCAGCTCTGTTCTGGTCTTCGGAAGCCCGGCATAGCCATGAAACTCCCGCAGGGAGTATTCGCACGAGGCCCTCAGCGACCCGTGCCTGGTTACGTCGACTCCCGCCGTATGCGTCAGCGCATCGAAGCTTCTCACCCTTTCTCCCGCAGCGCCGACATGCTCCACCCTGTATCTCTCCTCCAACCTGAGCGCGACCGGGAA